>NZ_JAHGAD010000054.1:0-2746 GCF_030248375.1 Vibrio sp. B181a
GTTTCAATGCTGCTTCGTGCGATGCCAGGTAGTCGGATAGCGAAACCGTTTTTATAGCTAGCACCGTAAGCCACTAGCTTACCGGAAATACTGATGATTTCGACATGTCCTGCGAGGGTGGTCTCTGTTATTTGAAGGTCGACGACCACGTCATTCATATCGTAATCAGCCGTATATGGCCAGTTGTCTTCAAAAGCGACGGAAGCATAAGAGTCAACACTCGGGAAATGCTCGACCGAGTACCCGTTACCTGTAATGGTAATAGGGTGGTCTTCCACTTCACCAGACGTTGAACCACCGGTGTAGCTTAGACCTGTCTGTTGACTGAATCGGAAACGGCTCCAGCTTGACCCTGCAGTTGCCGCGTCAGACACAATAAATGGCAGCGTGTTACTACCAGCGGAGAGAAGTTCATCAGTAAAGACTTGCTCACCCGCATCAGCAAAGTCGCCATCTCGGTTCCAGTCAAACCATGCAGATAAATAGCCAGAAGTGGAGGCGGTGACTTCAATCACCGAGCTTAAACCCGGGTCGAGTGCCGCCACGAAGCCAACCCCTTCTTCATCGGCAGTGTCGACAGCATTGTCATCCGCTTGCCCATCAGAATCACCATCAGGGGCAATGCTGCCCAAGTAGGTAGAACCGTCTATTTCGTGGCGAGGACCATTTGACGCCAATGTCGTGCTGTAGGTGTTTGGAGCATCGCCAAAGTCAATTGTAGAGTTTGTTGGTACAGCAGATGCGCTCGCACATCGTGCGCCGTCATTCTGGCCAGAAGCGGGTCCATTTGCAAAGAACACTCCGTTTACATTGGTGATGTTTGATGGATCGGTTAGATCAATTCTGTAAATGTTGCCTGTACTATTACTAGCGGCGTACAGATATCCCTCGCCGTCAAAATACAGAGCGCCATATCCGTTTCCACCGATACCAGTGTTACCTCTATCGATTCTACTACCGTCTGAGCGGCTGTACTCGTATAAAATCCCCGTATTATTATCGACACCATACATCTTTCCGTTTAAAGGGTGAATGGCGATATCAGAGTGATTTGCTTTGTTAGTCGAATAGGATTTGACGGTTTGAATACTCAGGCTGGCTGAAGAGTTTGATGCCAAAGGGGCGAGGTTAATCTTGAATATACCTTTCGACTTGTTGTAGAAATAAAGGTAGTCATCGTATACGTCACCTGCAATAAAACCGTAACTGGGTAAGTTTGACACGGAGACAACTTCGGCCTGGAAATCACTCCCCATTCTCAATACTCTCTGGTTCTCGGAATCATAGCCGTAAAGATAACCATCGTTCTCACTAAAACCCGCAGCATTAAAGCCGGACTGACCTAAGCCGATGGAGGCCACTTCTAAATTGTAGGTGCCGGTTACTAAGTCGACAGAGTATACCGATGCTGGCTTCCCTTGGATTAAGTAGGCATCACTGGGGCATTCACTAAACGGCCCTGCGAAGCTATGTGTACTTATCGCAATCCCCGTTGCCAGGAGAAATAAACGTTTCATAAGAAATCCCTTTTGAATTAGGTAATGATGCATATGAAACTTTTATGCCATTTATTATGCCTTGTTTGTTAAGTGTTTTTTTCTAAGCATTCCTGACGTTTTCATTATGAGAGTCAAAAAGGTTGGAAAATGTGTACGATTTTGAAAAGTGGAGTCATGAAGTTAAAATCAAGCTCTGTGTTTTGAAGAGATTGTCATTAGAGTGCTTGGTTCAAACCTTTCTGAATGGTCAGTAGATCATTAAAACTATTTCACAGTCACCTTCCAGCAATCAAAAAAAATCGCATGTTCCGAAGAAGTATGCGATTTTTTAAGTGGTGCTTAGTTGCCCGTAGAGCTAGAGAGCCTTACAGCTTCAAGCTAGTGTCATTGACAGAGATAACACGTTTTACCGGCTCTGAGCCATCATAAAACCAAATCTCGACCAGCAAGTCTTTCTGGCTGTCAGATACATTAAAGTCGAAATCCACTTTCCCACTGGCTAATGGAACAGAAACCACTTTACTTGCGTAATGAGCTCGGTAGTTACCAGCGTTGTCTTCGCTAAATTGCTTGTACAAACTCAACTGTGCTCGTTGTGTCGAAAAGCCGCTAATATCCACGCTCAGCGTACCCGGTTTTACTGGGTTGTAGTCAAAGCCCTCTGGGACAACTAAGTCCTGCGCTGTTGTCGGATCATCTGGTTCATCTGGTTCAACAATGGTAACAGGGGGCGGAGTAGAGCTGTCGTCATCGCTGCTTCCACCGCCAGAGCCATCACCGCCCCCACAGGCGGTGAGCGCGAGTAGGATAACCCCCATAAGAATTGCAATTATATATTTCATCGTATCCTCTCCCTATGGCAGATCGTAAGTTTTGTCAGTGGCAGGTGATTGATGCCAGTTTTGGTTTGTTGTGCCGCCGGATTCTGCCCAATCTTGGAACTCAGGGTAGGCTTCGACAATATCAACGCGCTCCAGTGGCCATTCCCAATCTTCAACGATGAGCAGTGCCCAAGGTAGGTAGGTAGCGGTCTTAAAGTAGTTGTTGGAGCCATTCAAGCTAGCATCGACACCGATACCGTATAAACTCGTATCGAATTGTTCCGTAGGAGCTTGGCCTGGCAGGTGGATCTCCAATGTTCGTCCAGGTTGGAACGGAAGCCCTTCACCATGATAAGTATTTGGTGTGGCGAAGATGAACGGGTCATACGGCATGTTGGCAATGGCGGAGCGATCGGAGCCTTCGGT
>NZ_JAHGAD010000055.1:0-14708 GCF_030248375.1 Vibrio sp. B181a
TTCTCGCTTCTCGCTATGCGCCAGGCGGCATTGCTAAACTGTCGGCAATCAACTGAATCAAGTGGTCTTCTACCGCGAAACGTGTCTCAATGATTTCCCCAATCAAAGACATGTCCTGATCAAAATCAGACAATTCATCTTCAGCGGAAACATCCGAGTATTTGTCGGTAAAGTTCAGTAACGGCTCAGTAGTAAGGACGATCTTCGCGTAAGTCTGGTTTATTTCATCTGTCGCGACAAAGCCAGTGGCTTTCCACTTGTCCATCACCATATCGTAGATTTTAAAGTGACCTTCGGAGATGTAGTCGACAAGGTGTTGGCAGAAGTGCTGAAGTTCGTCAGGAGAAGGGAGTTCAATGACATTGGATTTCGAACAAGGTTGCAGTGCTGCAAGCTTACAATATTCGACAATCAGGGATTGTCTCGTTTCCAGCCAATGGTCGATAACGTCACTGGAGCCGCCCCATTGGTCTTGTGTTTGTTTGAATTTTTTTAGCATGACCATGCCCTCATGATCTGATCGCCCATTGGCGAACGTATCCTTTGCAAAGCAAAGTTAGTAAAGTGATTACAAACTCTTGTCCTTACTAGAATTTATAGTTGCAAAATTGGCGAACGACAAACTCTGGTATGAAATTAGATTGCCAGTAAAATGAATGAACTTCAAGCAAAGGGACGCTGTAATGTTAAGAAAAGGTGAAGTTAACCGTACGAAAAACGCCCATTGGTGTGTTGTTTCAGGAAGCGATGTTTGGCTGGTGGATGGTGCTATTCCTTTCGGAAGTGCAGAGCAGTACTCACTGCCAGAGGGCAGCGCAAGGCAGATAGGTGAATACCAAGGTGCCCCAGTAATGTGGATCAACCTGTCGGATTTAGACCATGATTTAGAACTGGTTTCACTGCGTGATTGCCTGCATTTTCCAGAAGCGCTTTTCTTACTGATCAGCAAAGCGATTCAATATGGCCACATGACACAGAGCCTCCGTTTTTGCCCACAATGTGGCGGTCGTAACTTCCTCAATAACAATCAATTGGCGATGCAGTGTGGAGAGTGCCGTACTTTGCACTATCCGCGTATTTTCCCGTGCATCATTGTCGCTGTACGCAAAGATAACCAGATTTTATTGGCACAGCACCCTCGTCACCGAAATGGTATGTACACCGTGATTGCGGGCTTTTTAGAGGTTGGTGAAACCTTAGAGCAATGTGTGGCCCGTGAAGTGCACGAAGAAACGGGCGTACATGTGAAAAACATTCGTTACTTTGGCAGCCAGCCGTGGGCGTTTCCATCTAGCATGATGATGGCTTTTCTGGCCGATTTTGACTCTGGTGAATTGAACCCTGACTACACTGAGTTATCCGATGCGCAATGGTTTGGTGTTGACGAGATGCCGCCAGTCGCACCAGAAGGAACGATTGCACGAGCACTAATTGAGCAAACAATTAGTGATATTCAACAGGCTTGAGAGCCGACTCGTAAAGCGATTAAAGGAAAATGTAGAATCACTTTTGAGACAAAAGGGGTTGTTAGACTGACCTGGCACAGCATTCTGTAATGACACAATGATTAATAAAGGAGTATGTCTAATGAAATACAGATCAGCGTTATGGCTAGGTATTGCGTCTTTCTCTTTGGTGAGTGTTTCGGCACAGGCAAGTATTGAAGTGAAAGCGAAGCGCATGTTGACCGAAAATACCATGACGGAAAACGTCACAAAAGTACAAGCTGCTTGTGGCAATGAAGCTCTAGCAACGAACTTTGATTGGGCCGCATGGGATGACTATGACTTTGCTGAAGCTCGTTTAGACGAAGTAAAAACCACGGGCTGGCTTGGTAGTTTAATCAACAATATCTATGATGATATGGTCAAGCTATGTACGACGACTGAACATGCCGCGCTTTACAAAGAAGAATTCCAGAAAGTTCAGCAGATCCAATTCGTTGGTCAAGATTCCGTTGAGGCGCGTAAAGCGGGATTCTCTCTTGATGATGGTGGTAGCGTTCTCAATGTTGCTTTGAACCCGAACGCGGCGTACGACTCTTCAACACTGAAGTACCTCAAGCAAGCATGGAACTAAGGTAATGAACAAAATATTATTACCTTTACTTGCCGTGGTATCTAGCTTTTCAGCTTTTGCGACGGAAGAGCGTTATTCCATGGAGGACTTAACTGCTCTTCATAAAACGCAAAGCTGGAATGAACTGCTCGCTCATGCGAACGATATTCGACCTTCAAAACGAGATGATGCATGGCAAGTTCTCGTGGCGGATGCCGCGACTGGTGCCTTCAATAATTACGTCTCTTCTGGAGCGGCGGATAGCGCAATTGGTCTAGGGCAACAGCTACTCACTGAGTATGCGTTTCTGTCTGAATCCAAAGATTTTACTCAAAGCTTCGCAAAAACTTTAGTACCGGCGGCGCAATCTTGCATTAAGTATTCGATGGAAGGGTGTGTTGAGAGTTACGGTCAACTGCTCGCCGAACTCTCTCCAGCAGGCAGCGTAAGTTTTGAAGAAGGGACAAAGGTGTTCCAGAATGTCTCTAAATCTCTCGCGATTCCATTCTATGCTGCGGCAGTCAAGCAGTCTCCAGAATATTGTGAAGATGAAAAGGTCTCGAATGCGTTGTTGTATACGCTTGATCGACCGAGTAATTCTCAGTTTGCGCTGGCTAAAGAAGTCGCAACAAATGGGTGTGCTAACACGGCACTAACAAACTTTGAGAATTACATTATTGATTCGCAATCGGTGCGGGAGACCTTGTGCCCGACTTACCTATCCAAAGGATATGTAAAAGGGGTCATGAAAAAAGTTTGCCAATCATGATTATGAAATATGAAGCCACCGTAAGGTGGCTTTTTTAATTTATTGAAAAATAGATAAAAAAAACCCTCCGAGAGGGAGGGGGTAAGTAAGATGTCGTTATGAGATGCTGAGTACCGGGTACTCAGTTTATAATTGTAGTTTTCGCTAGCGAACAAATTTTTAACACTGATACCGATTGGGTGCAAATTAAGCACTGATTTAAAAGTTAATAACTTGATCCAGGTTGCAAAGCACACAGCTATTAGCCTTAAATCAGTGATAGAATACCCCCTTTCAAAGAAAGCCTAACAATTGGAATTACGGAATGACTGAATTAAAAAATGATCGTTATCTGCGTGCCCTTTTAAAAGAGCCAGTAGATTACACGCCAGTATGGATGATGCGTCAGGCAGGTCGTTACCTACCAGAATACAAAGCAACTCGTGCGCAAGCGGGCGATTTCATGTCTTTGTGTAAAAACGCGGAGTTGGCGTCAGAAGTAACGCTTCAACCACTACGCCGTTTTCCTCTTGATGCAGCGATCTTGTTCTCTGACATCCTAACTATCCCAGATGCAATGGGCTTAGAACTTCGCTTTGCTGCGGGTGAAGGTCCGGTTTTCGATAAGCCTATCACTTGCAAAGCAGACGTAGAAAAGATCGGTCTGCCGGATCCAGAAGGCGAGCTGCAATACGTAATGAACGCAGTGCGTCAAATCCGCAAAGATTTGAACGGTGACGTTCCACTGATTGGTTTCTCTGGTAGCCCATGGACACTGGCGACTTACATGGTTGAAGGCGGCAGCTCGAAAGCGTTCACCAAGATCAAGAAGATGATGTACGCAGAACCACAAACGCTGCACCTACTTCTAGATAAGTTAGCAGACAGCGTTATCGAGTACCTAAACGCGCAAATTAAAGCGGGTGCACAGTCGGTGATGGTATTTGATACATGGGGCGGTGTACTGACACCTCGTGACTACAACCTGTTCTCACTACAATACATGCACAAGATTGTAGATGGTCTGATTCGTGAAAACGACGGTCGCCGTGTGCCAGTAACGTTGTTCACTAAGAACGGTGGTATGTGGCTTGAGCAAATCGCAGCTACGGGCTGTGATGCGGTAGGTCTAGACTGGACGATCAACATCGCAGACGCAAAAGCACGTATCGGCGATAAAGTGGCTCTACAAGGTAATATGGACCCATCAATGCTTTACGCTTCACCAGAGCGTATCCGTGAAGAAGTCGCGGGTATTCTAGAAGGCTTTGGCGATGCAGGTACTGGTCACGTGTTCAACCTAGGCCACGGTATCCACTTGGATGTGCCGCCAGAAAACGCAGGCGTATTTGTGGAAGCGGTACACGAGCTATCTAAGCCATACCATAAGTAACTTCGAATTTTTGAAATCAAATACCGGCATTCAGTGCCGGTATTTTTTTACCTAAAATTCAGCTTTTATATCTGAAACGCAAGGTTGTACAGCTCTGATAGCATTTGGTCTACCATGATCTAATTACTACTCGAGCTGTTCAGTTACTGCTTAAGGTGTTTATAAACAATGATTTAGATCCTTGGTGCTTGTGCGAAAATTTTCTTGTACAGATAAACAAGCAATTAGATCATGGGTAACCTAAAGCATCGAATGGACACGCTTTTTAAGGTATGGCACGACGTCAGATTCAAACCAAGGGTTCTTCTTTAACCACAATGTGTTGCGTGGAGAAGGATGAGGAAGCGGGATAAAGTCAGGCTCCCAATCCTGCCATTGCTGAACAGTTTGCGTGAGCGTCTTTGGTTTGTTGGTGAGATAGTACTGCTGTGAGTACAGGCCAATCAGTAGCGTCAGCTCTATATTGGGCAACTGATCTAGAATCCTTTTATGCCAAGCAGGCGCGCATTCTTTACGAGGAGGCAAATCGCCAGAGTTTCCTTTACCTGGATAGCAGAAGCCCATCGGGACAATGGCTATTTTGTTTGGGTCGTAGAAAGTGTCTTTGTCGATATCGAGCCATTGGCGTAACCGATCGCCGCTTGGGTCATTCCAAGGTATCGAGGTTTTGTGTACGCGCGTCCCTGGCGCTTGTCCGATGATTAGGATGCGTGCGTCTTTTGCTGCTTGTACGACAGGATTTGCACCCAAAGGTAAATCGTCTGCGCAGATCTGGCAGGCTCGTACTTGCTTTAGCAATGTTTCTAAAGACATAAGATGGTTAATACCCTTTATCGAAATCGACCTGATTATTTAGAGAGAACCCGTCTCGCCAACTCAAGTAGTTGTCTGCAAAAATGTCGACCACTTGCTCAGGGAAACTCAATGCTGCGATGTGGGGTGTGATGGTTACTTGCGGAAGTTTCCAAAAAGGATGTTGCGGTGAGAGTGGCTCTTGTTCAAACACATCGAGAAAAGCATGTTCGACCCAACGATTCTTGAGCGCGAGCAATAGACCAGTATCATCAATCACATCACCTCTTCCGACATTAAATAACAGTGCCTGATTAAGGTGGCTTAGCACCTCGCTGTTGAGTAAGCGTTGAGTGTCTGGCGTGCTCGGCAGTGTATTTACCACAATGTCCGCTTGATGAAATGCGCTTGCCAGTTCATTGATATGAAAGGTTTGAGTAAATTCACCGCCAGAAGTTGGGATACCAGTACGATTGATCCCTACGGTTTTCATGCCCATCAATTGTGCCGCTTTACCCAAGTGGCTACCTATGCTGCCTGTACCAAGAATCACCATGGTTTTGTTTTGCAGCGAGGTGTACAGATGCGGTTGCCACTGCTTGTTCTGCTGTTGCTGGTGGTATTGCATAAAGTGGCGGAAGTGAGCAATGCAGTAGCCAATTACGTACTCGGCAATTAATGGGCCGAAAATACCGCGTACGTTGGTCAGAGTGTAATCTTGGCGCAGATCCGGTGACATTAAAGCGTTCACCCCCGCAAATGTGGATTGCACCCACTCAAGCTGTGAAAACTCGTCTAACCTTTGTGGTAGTAATGGTGGATCCGCCAGTACGATCTGAGCTTCTTCAGGTTGGTCGGTGAGGCAAAGATCGGGCAGATTTTTCTCTGCCAGTAACGTTTCGTAGGTGTCGCGATGCTCTGAGAGCAGGAAAATCTGATTTGGATGCTGCATTAACTTTTTTCCCTGTGATGAATCAAGTACACTTTCGCTGTTTTTTTCTTCAATGATTGAGTGACTATGCTTAAGAATCCTCTTCAGGTTCGTTTGGAAAAACTAGAACCTTGGCAACAAATTACCTTCATGGCGTGTCTGTGTGAACGCATGTATCCAAACTATGCGATGTTTTGTGAGAATACAGAATTTGCTGAGCCACGTGCTTACCGAGCGATTCTTGATAGTGTATGGGAAATTCTGACGGTTAAGAACGCGAAAATTAATTTTGAACGTCAATTAGAGAAGTTAGAAGAGTTGTTCCCAAGTGCGGATGAATTCGATTTTTACGGTGTTTATCCAGCGATGGATGCGTGTCAGAGCTTGTCGACGCTGTTGCACGGTCTGTTGGATCGCGACTACCTTTTCGATTCAATGCTTAAAGTGAGCCAACAGTCGGTAAAAACCGTGGCTGACCTAGAACAAGCACAAGGTTCAGAGCCAATCACCAACGACAATCAAAAAGAAAATGAAGCCGTATGTGAAGAGTGGGATGTTCAATGGGCTATCTTCCGCCCACTGCGTGAAGCGGTAGAGCGCGACATCTGCTTGATTAAAGATTTGCGTGAAGAACTACGCGAAGAAGCCGTGAGTAACATCGGCATCGCACTTTAATCGTTGAATAGATAAAACAAAGGCATCCAGATTGGATGCCTTTTTTGTTTTTGCGTTTGAGCGATTACGCCCCATGCTGATTACGATTCTTTAGATTCTGGTTTGGTTGGCTCTTGAGCTTCTGGCTCTTTGTCCTGTTTCTCCAGTTCTTCCTCTTCTTCATCGTCATCGCGGCTTTCAATTACGCCGTGCTTTTCTTTCCAGCTTTCCCAGCGTTGGTAAGCCAGTTCTTGCATGTCAGTGCTCTTATCCGCTTCATCGATGATCTCTTCACCCAATAGGTGCTCAAAGATGTCTTCTAGCGTTACCAAGCCTTGTACTGTGCCGTATTCGTCAACCACAAGCGCGAGCTGCAGGCGGTGAGTCATCATCTGGTCGAACACTTTAGGTAGAGCGGTGTTGTTCAGTACCACTTGGATAGGACGCATGACCGAGCCAAGTTGTTTTTGGCCGCTGCCTGATTGTTGCAGCTTGAACAGCTCTAGACGGTGCACAAAACCAATGATGTTGTCTTTCTGCTCGCTGTAAACCAGTGGGCGAGAGAAAGGCGTCTCTTTATGCTTCTCTAGAAAGTCATTGATGGTCATGGTCGCGTCAACGCGAAATACCACTGGGCGCGGAGTCATGACTTGTGTTACTGGCACATCTTGAATACCAAGTAGGTTGCTTAGGATCTTTGATTCACCTTCTGCGAACTCACCGCTTTCTTTTGCCAGAATAGCCATAGCAGACAGCTCATCACGCATTTTTGGTGCTTCGTGGTTACGAGCTAGACGCTTAGTGATTTGCTCAGAGAACCATACGAATGGTGTTAGTGCCCATACCATCCAACGTAGCGATACCGCCGCAGATGGTGCAAGTTGGCGCCAGTAAGTTGCACCAATCGTCTTAGGTACGATTTCTGATAGAACAAGAATCGCCAGTGTCAGTACCGCAGAGAAGATACCAAGCGCTTCGCTACCGAACACTACCGCCGCCTGTGCACCTGCCGTTGCTGCACCGATAGTGTGAGCAATGGTGTTCAGGGTCAGGATCGAAGCCAGTGGTCGGTCGATGTCTGCTTTCAGTTTTTCTAACTGAGCAGAAGCAGGGTGCCCCTGTTGTTTGAGCTGCGCAATGTAGCTCGGACTGATACTAAGAAGTACCGCCTCCAGTACCGAACAGATAAACGAAATGCCGATAGCAATAGAGATATAAATGGATAACAGCAGCATAGTTGCCCTTGAATGTAATGTGATAGTCGGGATTTTAAGCGATTATAACCGCAAAAGCGCCCTATAAATCGTTCTTATTGCATTAGAAAGCAAGAGCTTTCCCCGTACAAGTAGTAACAAATTGTGAGTTATTACTCATATTATGGCTAAAACTACGTCAGAAAATCGAAAGATCGCTTACAAACCTTTGCCAGGTGGGGCATTTATGTTTTAGAGTGAGATGAATTCGATAACATATGAGAAGGGAAACCTAATGAACAAGACCCAATTAATCGACTTTATTGCAGAGAAAGCAGACCTATCTAAAGCACAAGCTAAAGCTGCTCTTGAAGCAACTCTTGAGGGTGTTACTGGCGCTCTTAAAGAGGGTGACCAAGTTCAACTAATTGGTTTTGGTACATTCAAAGTAAACCACCGTGCTGCACGTACTGGTCGTAACCCTAAGACTGGTGACGAGATTCAAATCGCAGCAGCTAACGTACCTGCATTCGTAGCAGGTAAAGCACTGAAAGAATCAGTAAACTAAGTTAAAATGCACCGAGGTATCCTGCCTCGGTGCAATTTCATGAAAAAACATCTACTCACTTCACTTCTTCTATCAAGCCTCGCTCTTGTTGGTTGTTCTTCTGTTGAAACCCCAAATCTTGACCAATTTACCCATTTCTCAGGCGGGAAAATCATGGGTGATGCAACTAGTTTATATTGGATGACAGAGCGTCTTACACGCGTCAGTACGGCAGCAGACTATGTCACGATGGGAGATTACGGCTCGTACCAGAGTGATTATCGCTGGGATGATGGTGAGCTAAGAGAGTTGATTCGAAAAGGTAAGCAACTCGATGCCAAACAAGGATTGGTGCCTTTTCAAATCCACATTCGATTCAATAAAGATGGTGACGCGGTCTATCAGCAGTACCGTGTGAATGGGAAAGTGCTGCCCTTACAGCGCGACCAGTTAGAGCGTTACAAGCAAGAGGCGAACAATGTCGTTACGTCTATCAAGAAACAATCTCGTGATGGCCAGAGTCTAATCCAAGGTTATTGGGATGGTGAAACGTTCGAAACCTGTAAGGGGCGAGAGTTTACGACGTTGGAATTCAATCAGACCCTACCTAAGTTTGTGATTGATAGGTTGGCGTCAGTGGACAGTTACATTGCGTTTATTGGTAAAGAGTCGCGTAATGCGGCGACCGTTGATGAATTGCTGATGCTTAATGATGATGACTTTGATTGTGTACCGCGACCGAAGTTGATCTCCGAATAAACATGGCTTCGAGCTCTCTCGACTCTCGAACAAGAACAATAAAAAAGGCGCTGAGTGCGCCTTTTGTCGTTTTAGCCAACTGAAGTTGTTTTTATTTTTCTTGCTCACGTGCAATTGCACGGTAGCCGATGTCGTTGCGATGGAACATGCCATCCCAACTGATCTGTTTTGCAAGCTCGTAAGCACGCTGCTGCGCTTCTGATACGCTGTTGCCAAGTGCTGTTGCACAAAGAACGCGACCACCGTTTGTCACGATGTCGCCGTCTTTGTTATCTGTACCAGCATGGAAGACTTTTTCGCCTTCAATTTCAACTTGTGGCAGACCCGAAATTACGTCGCCTTTGTTGTATGCTGCTGGGTAACCACCGGCTGCTAGCACGATACCAATTGATGCTCGTGGATCCCACTTCGATTCCGCTTGATCCAGCTGCTCGTCGATTGCCGCTAGGCACAGATCAACAAGATCCGATTCCATGCGCATCATAATAGGTTGTGTCTCAGGATCACCGAAGCGGCAGTTGTACTCGATTACTTTCGGAGTGCCGTCTTTGTCGATCATCAGACCTGCGTATAGGAAACCAGTGTAAGGGTTACCTTCAGAAGCCATGCCGCGTACCGTTGGGTAAATCACTTCTTCCATAATGCGGTTATGGATTTCCTGTGTTACCACTGGAGCTGGAGAGTATGCACCCATGCCACCGGTGTTAGGACCAGTATCTTTGTCGCCTACGCGTTTGTGGTCTTGGCTGGTGGCCATTGGTAGAACGTTCTCACCATCCACCATCACGATGAAGCTTGCTTCTTCACCATCTAGGAACTCTTCGATAACGACACGACTACCAGCATCACCAAATGCGTTGCCTGCTAGCATGTCTTTGATTGCGTCTTCAGCTTCTTCTAGTGTCATCGCTACGATAACGCCTTTACCAGCAGCAAGGCCGTCAGCTTTTACGACAATCGGCGCACCTTGTTCACGTACGTAAGCAAGAGCTGGCTCGATTTCAGTGAAGTTCGCGTATGCGCCCGTTGGGATTTGGTGACGAGCAAGGAAGTCTTTGGTAAACGCTTTAGAGCCCTCAAGCTGCGCTGCTGCTTGTGTTGGGCCGAAGATTGGCAGGCCTCCTTCGCGGAAAGCATCCACAACACCGATAACCAGCGGTGCTTCAGGACCGACAATAGTCAGTTCAACCGCTTTCTCTTTTGCAAAAGCAACCAAGCCAGCGATGTCTTCTACTGCGATGTTTACGTTCTCTAGTTTAGGCTCAAGTGCTGTGCCTGCGTTACCTGGAGCAACGAAGATAGTCTCAACATTTGGGTTTTGCGCCGCCTTCCAACCTAGTGCGTGTTCACGACCGCCTGAACCAATGATAAGAATATTCATAATATTTCCTTTGATTTCGCTCCTCCCCTTATTAAGGGGAGGTTGGGAGGGGTAAGTCGTGTACGTACAACAGACCCCCTCTAACTCCCCCTTGGTAAGGGGGAGGACCAAAAACTAATTAGTGGCGGAAGTGACGCATACCTGTGAAGATCATCGCCATGCCGTGCTCATCTGCTGCTGCGATAACTTCGTCATCACGCATAGAGCCACCCGGTTGGATAACACACTTAATGCCAGCCTCTGCTGCTGCATCGATACCATCACGGAATGGGAAGAAAGCGTCAGATGCCATTACGCTACCTGCAACTTCTAGACCTTCGTCTGCAGCTTTGATGCCTGCAATCTTCGCAGAGTAAACGCGGCTCATTTGGCCAGCACCTACACCGATAGTCATGTCACCTTTTGCGTAAACAATCGCGTTTGATTTCACGTATTTCGCTACTTTCCAGCAGAACAGCGCATCTTTCAGCTCTTCTTCTGTTGGTTGACGCTTAGAAACCACTTTTAGGTCGTCTAGGCTTACCATGCCTTGGTCGCGGTCTTGAACGAGTAGACCGCCATTCACGCGTTTCACGTCAAAGCCAGTTGTCTTAGTTGTCCATTCGCCACACTCAAGTAGACGCACGTTCTTCTTCGCTGCAACCACTTCAATCGCTTCAGCAGAAACAGAAGGTGCGATGATTACTTCAACGAATTGACGCTCAACAATAGCGGTTGCTGTTTCTGCATCTAGCTCTTGGTTGAATGCAATGATGCCGCCGAATGCAGATGTTGGGTCAGTTTGGTAAGCGCGGTTGTACGCTTCTAGGATATCCTTACCTAGAGCTACACCACATGGGTTCGCGTGTTTTACGATCACACATGCTGGCTCGTTGAACTCTTTCACACATTCAAGTGCTGCGTCAGTATCTGCGATGTTGTTGTAAGAAAGGGCTTTACCCTGGATTTGGCGAGCAGTAGAAACAGATGCTTCTTGTGGGTTTGCTTCTACGTAGAAAGCTGCGGCTTGGTGGCTGTTCTCACCATAGCGCATGTCTTGCTTCTTCTCGAATTGCTGGTTGAAAGTACGTGGGAATTTCGACTCTTCGTCACCTTCTTTGTTCTCACCGTAAGATGGAACCATAGTGCCGAAGTAGTTTGCGATCATGCCGTCGTAAGAAGCCGTGTGTTCGAATGCTGCGATAGCAAGGTCGAAGCGAGTTTCTAGTGTTAGAGATTTGTCGTTCGCGTCCATTTCAGCGATCACGCGGTTGTAGTCGTGAGCGTTCACAACGATAGTTACGTCTTTGTGGTTTTTCGCTGCAGAGCGAACCATTGTTGGACCGCCGATGTCGATGTTCTCAACTGCATCAGCAAGCGTACAGCCTTCTTTAGCAACGGTTTCTGCGAATGGGTATAGGTTAACAACAACCATATCGATAGGGTTGATGCCGTGTTTTTCCATCACGTCATCATCTTGGCCACGACGACCCAGCACACCACCGTGAACTTTCGGGTGAAGCGTTTTAACGCGACCGTCCATCATTTCTGGGAAACCAGTGTAGTCAGAGACTTCTGTTACAGCGATGCCTTGTTCTGCAAGTAGACGAGCCGTACCACCAGTAGATAGGATATCGACACCGCGCTCAGCAAGAGCTTGTGCAAACTCAACAATACCTGTTTTGTCTGATACGCTGATAAGCGCACGGCGAATAGGACGAGCGTTGTTCATGCTTCCATTTTCCTCAAATTCACGGAGTTAAAGATGTTTGCCAAAAATGAACTTGTTTTTACCTCTTGGGGTAAAATATTGGCCAGTTTTGGTAAAGACCTTTGCGGCGTGTTTTCATGCTTAGAAAACAGTCTCCACTATTTGATGGCGCGTATTCTAACCAATTTATTACAAAAAAGCTCGCGCAATCGTTTGGCATCTCAAAAATAATTGTAAAAAACTCGATCTTTGGCTTTAAAAGTAACGAGATAGTTAATAAGGAAAGTTATGTTTCAGATAGGTGAACTGGCGAAACGCTGTGGTGTGACTGCCGATACACTGCGATTCTATGAGAAAAATGCGCTCATCAAACCCGCAGGACGAAGTGATTCGGGCTATCGCCTGTATAACGAAGAGAACCAAAAGCAGGTGCGTTTTATTCTCAAAGCGAAAGAGCTTGGCTTGAGCTTAGATGAGATCAAGGAACTTCTTGGGATCAAATTAGAGGCAACAGAACACAGCTGTGCGGAGGTAAAAGCCATTACTTCTGCAAAGTTAACTTTAATTGATGAGAAGATTGCTGAACTAACTAAAATTCGCACTGCATTAAAGAAGATAAACGACGCGTGTTGTGGTCATAACAACGACGATGCAAGCCACTGCTCGATTTTAGCAGCCCTTGAATAGTCTCACTTTTGCATCATTTAATTTAAGTTTGCATTTTTGGCGGCTTGCTTTTCTAGGTTCAAGCCGTATTCCCACCTATAATCTCGGCTTTAGTCGACTGTAAGAATGTGTAGTTCTATCTATTCCTAAAGCGACGCTGTCTATCAGATACGAGAGTTTTCATACATGGTTGGAGTCTATTTTCAAATCAATGACTGGGTTTTGAGCGTTGATGAAAATAAGCTGTATCGACAAGACAGGGAAGTTACCGTTGAGCCACGCTTAATTAATTTGCTACATTTTCTTGCTGAGCATGCTAGTGAAGTGTTCAATCGCGAAGAGCTGATCCAATACGTTTGGGCGGGTGCGATTGTGACGGATCAAGTCGTAACACAGTCGATCTTCGAACTGCGCAAACTTCTGCGAGATGGTCGAGAAGAAAACATCAGCTACGTGATCACTGTGCCTAAGCGTGGTTACAAGCTGGTGGCGAATGTGACCCCAATGACACACGAGGAATTCCTTGCAAGTCGTCATTGCAATGCCGAAATCCTTCCCCCTATTGTTGAAGAAGCAGAAGAGGAACAGCCCGAAGCGCCTGTACCATCCATTGCATTTCCTGCCGGACCATTAACTCGCGCTGTGTGCGAGATGTCGAAAGAAAAAAAAGCGCCGCGTAAACCAAATAAGATTAGCCCTTGGCGACTGGGATTAATGAATTTCATTTGGATCAGTATTTTGGTTGTGGTGATGGGCGTGTTTACCTACAAGCAATCAGAAGTGCGCATTACGCAAGCTATTGATACTCACCTCATCGAATTCAAGTTTCAGGATAACTTCAGCAAAGAAGGCCGCAGCTATGACTTAGCTGACGGGTTTGCACAGAAGTTGATGGCAGATGTAGCTCAAGTCAGTGATTATCGAGTGATGCTGAAAAAGGCGACCTTTACGACGGGTATTGTGCCGGGGAAATCTGTGGTGGTGCGCGTCAAAGAAAACGATGGTGGTAGCTTCCTTGAGGTGGAATATCGCAATAACTCTTCAGAAAAGGTTTTGTTCAGCCGCCAATACGCGTTAACCAATAGCCATTTGAAGTCGGTTATGCAGCAAGCCTCTCTAGATTTGATGCACGCATTGAAAGTGCCAGACGCAAAATTGAAATCAAAAGTGCTGGTGGCGGGTATGCCAATGAACCCTGACGCGGTAGAGTTGTTTGTTGAAGCAAACCACTACTTAAACGTGTCCGATGCGAATCAATTCCAGCATGGCATCGACTTAATGGAGAAAATCCTTGAGCTTGAACCAGATAATGCTTATGTACAGGCTGAACTGCTGATTGCCTATCATGTACAAAATGCGCTTGATCCGGCATTAGAACTACGGAAGGGAAGAGTTCAGCAACTGAGTGAGAAGTTGGAAACCAATACGAAAATGATGGTAGGGCCAATTCAACCACGAATTTATGAAGCTCTCGCCCTTAATGAAACCATCGCTGGCGATATTGATTTAGCTAAGCAGCATTTGAACCAAGCACTTGAGATTCGGGATTCAGTTCTGTCTTACGTGATTCGAGGTAAGCACGCTGAATTAGATGGTGATTTGGATTGGGCAAGTGAGTCCTACAGCGAAGCCTTCTATATTGATACATCCGTCGAGACTTACTTATTGTGCGAGAACTTGGTTTTTCCAAGTAACATGAAGGCGATTGATTACGCTATGTATCGCGCAGTTCACCCTTCTGTAGTGCGTATGCTGTAATAAACCAGCTCTTGATGAGTAAGATACTTAGCCCTTCATTTCGGTGAGGGGCTTTTTTGTATCTGCCTCTTACCTCTATTTCTACTAATGACGCTTGTTATATAAGAGGAGAGGGCTTTTCATTCTCTATTCTCTATT
>NZ_JAHGAD010000056.1:0-801 GCF_030248375.1 Vibrio sp. B181a
TCAGAGATGTGTTTACTGAGATAGATGGCCCAGGTGCCATTGCGAGCGAATAGCTGTCTGAGCGAGCGTATGTGCATTAGGGGGGCTATCGCTATTCTTCGCCGAATAAGTCCTCTTCATCGCAGAATAAATTTTCAATTTCTTCTGCAAAAGCTTGTGCTTGCTCCTCAATATCATCTTCACCAATCTCTCCTAAATATAGTAGCTAGGTGATCGTGGCTGTATGTGAGACAAGCTGTTTTCAGTGCCTGGTAAGCTTCCTCATCCTGAAGCTTCACGCTATCAAGGATTATCCGTGCCATAAAACTTAATGCGTCTAATCGGCCTTTGGTATCGTTGAGTTCAAACTGCAGATGTTCTATCGATTCTTGAGGGGGGGAGATGCATGTGATTACCTTCCTATTTTCAATGTATTAAAGGCATTCTAAAGTGGAATTGATTCTGAGGTGAACTCTAAATTGTCAACACGCTGTAAAGGTTAAGTCTCTTTGCTTTCGAGCGTAGCTCGCTCAGGCGGCTTTGCCGCCGGTTCTTTGAGTCACTCTTATTTTAAATTGGTACCCCTCGTTTGCGAGTTTGAAAGGCAGTTAGTCTGTTTGATAAACCGATTACCAAGTAGGACCGAGCCATAAACGCACCTCGAAAGGCTCGAGCAGCCTCTCCCCCCTTAGTTACAACCGGCACTTAACATCACTCTCATTCATGAAAACTAAATTTTCACGTTGCGCGCATGTCCTATTAACCTTTCTCTGACATCTCTGAACTCCAAACTCACAGAATGTCCCCCTTTTTTACTGCTAT
>NZ_JAHGAD010000057.1:0-4749 GCF_030248375.1 Vibrio sp. B181a
ACCAGCTCAATGAGCCTTTGCTCTTTGGGTGTGGGGGTGAGCGCATCAAACAGCGCCGGAATGTAAGCCAGCGTTTCTTTGCTGCGCGGGTGCGTGACCACTTCTTCTCGAAACGCGCAGTCTGGCCATGCCAGCAGCGCGCTCATGACCACGCCTAATAAGGTTTGGTCACCCGCGGCCAGTGCTTGACGAAGCCGTGTGGTTAAGTCTTGCTCCATGGCGTTGTAGTGCATTTGCATCTTTTCATCCATCGGCACCTCCTCAAAGTGTTCCTGGTAAGGCGGTAAAATCCCATCCCCCATGTCTTTGAGTTTGACAAACACCGTATAAGGCAGGACGTACTTCGCCACGCCGAGCGGACCAAAACCGGGCGCTCTGGTTTGGCTGACTTTGACGTTCTTGCCTTTGGCGGTCTTGTGGTTGGCCTCATCGGTGACTTTCATCACCTCTTTGATGATGCCGTGCTCTTGTGAGAACATCAGTGCCGCGCTGCCTAACTTGCCACGATGGTAGCGATAGCCGTCTTGCATCATCACTGATGGCATGGTGCGCCACAGTAAATAGAAGAGGTCTTCCGCATAGCCGCCCATTAGCGTGCCGGTCAAAAGAAGGCATTGTTTCACGCAGCCGGCTAACACCTGCATCGCTTGCCCCTGCGCCGCTCCGGCGTTCTTATATTCGTGAGCTTCATCGATGATGAGCCAGTCAAAGAACCCGCGAGGGAAATAGCGCTTAATGAACTCGCTTGCCTGGTAATCGCCTTGCCCAAACGCAAACTGGGTTTTGGCCAGTTTACGTTCGATGCGCTCAGATTGACGCTCGCTGAACACAAACTCCCCGTCGTCATCAAGCAGGTTGACCAACTCATAAATGTTGTCGGTCAGCGCTTTGGCCAGCATGCGCTCACCAAAGCCATCGAGCAGCTTTCCGGCGGTGACTTTGCCAATCGTCGGTAGGGTCTGCAGGGCGCGGGACACGGTTTTGCTCAAGGTGTCGCTCTGACGCTGTCGTCGGAGTGTCCACAGCGCAGAGCCACACGCCGCGCAGCTAAGCTGCTGGTCAGTCGGAAAGTGACTCGGTGATATCAACTCGCCGTCATCATCCTTGATCAAGCTTCCGCAATCTGGGCAGCGCACCAACGTCAGATTGGCCGTTTGAGCGCTAATGCCATCGTGTCCGAGCTCACGCTTGAGGGTTTTGGTCTGATACGCAGGCTGCCAGTGATAGCCCATGCGCATTCGCACGCGACCCAACACCACATACTCCGGTCCGTCATGCGCTTTAGCCTTCCTCAGTCTGAGTAAGGACTGCAGCGTATCGGGGCCATTGAGTACCCACACCTTCGCGTTATGCACGGTATCGAGAATTTCTCGACGCCATTTGTACACTAGGTGAGGTGGAGATAAGACCAAAAAACGCTTGGCCTTGCCCTCCGCGTGCGCCACTGCACTGGCGGCCACACCCATGATGGACTTGCCGGTGCCCATTTCCCCGTTGAGAATGCCCGCCGGGGCGCCGTCATCGAGAAGTAGGGCACTGATGGCTTGCACCACTTCGGCCTGCGCCTCAAACGGCACGCGCTTGAGCGATTGCATCACCTGAGCACGCTGCTTACAGGGCGTTTGATAACGCGCGGGGTGCGCCGCTTCAATGTTATCCAGCAGGCCTTCACCGAACTGGTCGATAAAGTCATGCAGCGATAACACGCTGTCATGCTCTGGGGTTGAGGTTGTTTCTGTCGTGGTGTCATTCATCTCTGTTGTCCTCATCACATGGCGCCTTCTTTGACCGGGAGTAAGCCTTGTTGCATGGCCTTGCTGACCAAGGTTTCGATGTGCTCAATCGGCAAATCGAGCTGATAGGCGTGTACGCCCACACTTGGCAATACCTCAATACAAGCTCGAAGTTGTGGCTGCAGCCTGGCTTGCCAGTCTTCGAGTAAAGGCAAGTGGCAAAGCTGCTTGATGGTTGGCCATAAATCGAGCCAAGCCAGCGGCGCTGCGCTCAGTAAGATCATGCTCTGACCCGAAGGTTTGAGCAGTGATGGATGAATGAGCCAGGTGTGCACCCATTCGCCGACCGGGCTGTATTTGGGCAGGCGAGTGGTGCGCTTGGTGAGGGCCTTGGCGTGAGCAAAGTCCATCACCAGACTTTCTCCATCTGGCCGCTTGATGGTCATGACGCGCAGTCCGCCTTCGCTCAGCGGCAACGTAAGCGCCGCGAAGAAGTGTTGCATCATGCCATCGCGTCCCCACAGGGAGAGAAATTGCACCTTGTGGTCAGCGGTGGTGACCACCGCGTCGAGGTAGAGCCCGTTATCGAGCGCAATCAGTGGTGTGTTCATGGTTGGGTTTCCTTATCAAAAAAAATAAGGCGCCTCTCCCGTCAGGAAAAGCGCCTGACGGGCCAATGAAAGTGGGGTTATTGGATAATCACGATGTGACCAAAGCGCTCACCTGGGGTGAGGTCAATCGCTCGAATGAGCGGCTGAAATTGGTCTATCTTGGTCGTGATGGTTTGATGCTCGTCGATACTGGTGACCGTTCGCTGCACCTTTTGGGTGCCGCCTTTGACCAGCAGTGTCCGCGTGCCATCATTGCTGACCACCTTGCCGGCGATTTGTCCTGCCGCGAGCGACAGCGACAAATGCCAGGGGGAAAGTTTACGCAGTGGCCTTGGCACGCGTTGGTGCCGAGCCTGGTTAAATTGCGTGTCGAACGTGGGCCAGAGGCCGCCGTGGTGCAAAAACGCCGCTTGAAGCTGCGCTGTCTCTGGCCGCACCATTTCAAAACGAAACGGGGCGTCAGTGACTGGCGTGACCTCAAGCAGAGCCTGCGTCGTGACGTGGGGTGGAATGGGTAACCCTTCGCCCACTTGCATCAAGCTTTGCGCGGTGGTGCTGCGCGCCGTTTGATGCTGGCTGCCACGTAAGTCGGCTTTGCGTCCCAATAGCACCACTTGCTTAAAGCGGTCGGTGCTGGCCTTAACCACCTGCACCTCCCGCAGTCGCAGTGACAGGTATCGACAAAGCGCGGGCGTGAGCGACGGGAGGGGCACCACCAACACCAATACGCCGTCGCGTTTTAGGCTCGGAAGCAGGCGCTGAATAAACTGCACTTCCAGTCTTGCCATGTCGCGTTGCTGCTTTTCTATCTGGTCGGTGACCGCATCGCCATACGGCGGATTCAAAAACAGCAGACTTTGACTGCCTGCGCCTACCACGGTGTCAAACGCATTGCTGCGCAGCACCGTATCAAGGCATTGGCTCGCGCTCTCAGCGCGCCCCGCATCGAGCTCTACGCCATAGGTGTGAAGCGCACTTTGTGGGTGCGCGTCAATGTCAGCCGCCAGCTTGGCCAGCGCAAGACCTTCGCCGCAGCACGGGTCGAGTAAACGCTGTGTGCCGGCTTTGAACCTCAGCCGCTTGGCAATCAAGGTTAAGGTGGCCTCATCCGTTGGGTAGTCGCCATCTTTGAGGTAGTTGTGCGCCACGCGCGGATGCATCACCGCCATCAGCTTGCCTCCTCATCGACACGCAAACGCAGCCAGTGCTGCGCCTTGGGTTCGAACTGCCACACTCGCTCGTCGTGAATGCGACGTTTGAGGTATTTCAGTTGTTGCCCCATTTTCTCACGCCCCACTTCTGGGTTGAGTTTGACGATGCCGCCAACCTGCGCAGGCAGTGGCCAGAGCTCGCCAAACAAACCTTCAAGGTCGTCTTGCGCGCTCTGAGCGCTCACGTTGCCATTGGAAGCCGATGCCGTCTCACGCTGCGCCGCCAGTTTCTGCTGCGCTTTGCGCTCTTTGGCGAGAGGGTCTTCTTCCATCGGCGCGTCGCTTGGCACGGCTTCTTCTTTGTAGTCGCTCAGCCAAATGCCACTGAGCTCGGCGCGGGTTTCAATCACCACGCGATGACTGGTTTGGTAGCTGCCTGAGTAGATGCGCGTTAACCCAAAGGTGCCTTGGTAGGTGCCTTCGTTGTACTCATCGAGCACCGCATCGCGGATAGCAAACTTGCCAATCTCGCTATCAAGGGTGGCCACGTTAAAGTCGCCATAGCGACCGGTGACGGTTTTAATGGTTAAGGTGCCAGGGAGTTGGACCATGTTCGGCCTCCTGAAAAATCAAAGGCCTTCCCGCCGGAAGACCTTCCGGTTAGGGATAAGAGCGCGGGCTATAGCCAGCCACGCTCTGCAAACGAGGTGACGGTCGCGCCGACCACAAAGTGGTCAAGCACGCGCACGTCAATCAGCGCCAGCGCATCACACAAGACTCGGGTGAGGCGTCTGTCGGCCTGACTGGGTTCACTCGATAAGCTCGGGTGGTTATGACACAAGATGACCGCCGACGCATTCCAGAGTAGGGCGCGTTTTACCACTTCTCGGGGATAGACGCTGGCGGCATTTATGGTGCCGTAGAACAGCACCTCAAACTCAATCACCTGATGTTGATGATTCAGAAAGAGGACGCCAAACACTTCCCGCTCCATGCCCTGCAATAGGCCACTTAAGGTGCGTTTGGTCTGCTCTGGGCTGGTCAGCGCCACACCGGGTGATAAGCGGTCCATCGCCATGGCATTGGCGATATCCAGCAGTTCATCTGGGGTGACGGGCTCGGTGAGTTGGTAGTATTCGCCAGGGGCGTCTTGCAGCTCTTGCAATTTGCCTTGGCCATAGGACGATTGATAGCGCATTGGGTGCTCCAAATAAAAAAAGGGGCACCCAATGAGGGGGACCCCTCATGGGTGAA
>NZ_JAHGAD010000058.1:0-4281 GCF_030248375.1 Vibrio sp. B181a
TTTTCACATCTTCAAATATGCGCAAACCCAAACGCCGACCGGTGTGATTGAAAAGTTTGAGAAATACTATTTCACCAATGAAGAAAACGCTCAAGAGGGATTAACACTCGATACCTCATCGGGCTCCACGTTCTATCCTTTTGCGTTTGTGACGCCGAAAGCGAAAAAGATTTCCATCGTCTACTCTGAGCACGAATGGTCTGCCGCCATCATTGATAACATGAACAGCGATGAAGAGTTGCGCAAAAAGGCGATGCAGCAGGTGGATTTGACTGCGCCGCAAACCGACTTTAGCCAAGCGGCTACACAAGATAACCTCAGCGCCTTGGTGGAAGACTATCGCCGTAGCGATGAAAAATGGCTGGCTCTTGAGAACAACAGTCAAGCCAATCCGATGGGGCTCGATGTGTTCACAACGGAAAATAACCACTACCTATCCCCTTTAGGGATAGTGGAAACCATGCAAAAAAGTCACAGTGAAAAGAAAGATGGCACCTTAGTTGCGCTCTTCGATCCCGTTGGGCGACAGAGTGACATTGCCTTCGCTCTTTCGATGTTATTTGCGATTGAACAATCCGACCAAGCCAGTGAAATGTACCCGAAAACCATTGGTGAGTTCATTTTACAGCTCAACCACGGCTCGTCAGATGATGCGCAAATACAAGCGGCCATCAACGAGAATATCGATGTGGCAGCGCTGACGGAGTTCTATCAACAAAGCCGTGAAAAGAGCGAAGCGCTCAGTGCGTTGCGAGTCGAATATTTGGAGTTATTTTCAGCGTTTGCTTACCGAGATTTGGCAGATGGCGCCATCGGCTCACTCGATGGCTATCTGGAGCTGTTCTTTGATTCTCAAAGCGCCGTGGAGCCTTTTAAAGAGCTGCAAAAGCTCAACGCGACCATGTCAGCCATGTTCGGTAGCCTTGGCGCCACAAAAGAAGGCCATAATGCCGTTGTTAGCATGATTAATGCGGCTTACGAAGAAGGGGCAAACAATACCTATCTCACGTTTGAAGAGAAACTGATGCTTATCTTGCTCCAGTGCCAAGATAACGTGGATTGGGCAAAGCTGGCCACAGAACTGGCGGAAAATACACCGAATGTCTTTCAGTTTCTCTGGAGTTGGACTGCCGCAGTCGCAAAATATGGCCAAGGTTATGTGGTTAACTCTGCGCTGCAATTAAGGCCGGTGGCGTATTCTGGATTGCTGAACTTTATTCCTGTCTTTTTCGAAAAAGGTTTTGGGATCAAAGAACTCGATGGCACCGTCAGAGTAACGCTTGATGAGTTGGGTCGCATCTTAGCGAAGAACATCGACTCCAATGGAAACAATCATTTCCCAATGTTGAAAGCGCAAAGTGCCTTACCATTTGCCCGAACGCTTATCACTTGGGGAAAGCGAGAGAAAGCCGTGACGTTACCAGATTGGGAAAAAGTCGCGAAAAAATCCCCACTTCCCACGCTCACGATGCCGAACTACAGCCATCGTTACGTGGACTATGAAGCTGAGACCACTCAGGCCTTACTCGGAAAGACACTTGATGGCGCCCTGTCGATGCTTTCTTTAAGGGCCAATATTGACGTGTTAATGCAATTAACGCAAATCAATGGATTTGAGCAAGCAGATCCAACCACTCCCCACAACTGGGTGGCGCCAACGCAAACGTTGTCAACGGCCGTCGCGGCGATCTCTGCTGCAATTGTCGATAAAACGGGTGCGCAGCGCGCGCAGTTATTACTGGCGAACAAAGCGTTAAATTCTCGCTATTTTTATTTTGCCGTTCGGATGGGGCTGCCTTCCTTACTCGCTGCTGCCACCAAAGGTGGGGCTAAATTAGCCAGTGCGAAGATAGATACAAAACTGGATCATATGAAAGCTGCAGACTATGCGGCAAATTTAACTCGTTTGATTGCGGTGTCTAACCTCGCGCTGTTGGTGTCGTCCACCGCCGAGGCAGTAGACGCCTATGATTCAGGAAATCGAGGCTTGATGTACGCGAACATCAATAAAATGATAAGTTACTCTATGTTTGCAGCTGGCCCTATCTTAACCATGCGCGGAATTTCCTCAACGGCGATACAATCTGGTTACTTTGCCTTGATTGGTTTTGCGCTTTTACTCGTTGCGGAGGGGATGAAACTCAAATACAGCAAGTCAGAGCTCGAAAATTTGCTGTTTCGCTGCTTTTGGGGCAGGAGTGAGAAATACTCATTTTGGTATTTTGATGGTGCAGGTAATTTTGATATTTCTAAGCGCTTATATATTGCAGCTGCCGAATATGATGATAGAAAGATTCAATTAGCTCTTGAGGTTGAGCAACAAGAGTTTATGAACCTCTTATTGCGGCCTGAGCTTAAAGTATGGGTCCAAGAAGAGTTATCTCCGACAAGGAAAATCTACGGTTATCGTATGCGTCTGCCAGGGTTTACGCCTGGCGAATCGAATGTTATCGGAGCCGTTTGCAGCACGAAGCAGCGTCCAGTCGATATTATGCAACCGATTAATAAGATGGTGAGATACCATGCCGTTGAGAATAAATCAGCCACACAGGCGTTCCAACAAGCTCTTAATGATGCGGTACACAGCGATGACTTCTTTAAAAGAGAGCTTATCGATGGCACGTTGCACCTAAACTTCGAGGTTGAAATGGAAAGTGAGCACGGTGAGGCTCTGAATGTGCACTGGTATTACCAACAGAGCCCTGAGGTGGTGGTGCCAAAACGCATGCTTACCTCTAAAGGTGTGTTAGAAAAAACGTATTTTGGCATGGTTGATGATAAGCCAAGCAGTATAGAACAGGATTAAAAATGAAAAGGTCAAACAATCAAGGTTTCTTAATTAGATACCAATACCCACAAAGGCTCAGTAAATCGCGAGAGACCTTTGCTTCCCAATTTAAGCCGATAAAGCCCGCTCATGATCCGTTAGAGCCTTTTATGACGGTGACTGATGATGTCATGACGGTGCGTGATGCAAGGCACGGTTTACGGTTTGCCTTCCTCTTACCTTTGGTTATTGGGCTTTGGGTTTTGTCGTTCCTGTTTATTGACCGTATTGGCCCTCATCCAGATGAGGTAGTTTATGCTAAAGAAAAAATTTCATATTATGAGAATAAAGAAAGAGAAAGACTTCCATACGATAAGCAGCGGAAGGCTTATTTTGAGGCTTTTTTTAGCGAAAATGGCGACTACTCGTTTTGGAACTATCTTAATGCAGTAGCTAAATACAGTTCTGAACGGCATAGAGAGTCAGTGTATTTTTATATTTCTATTTCTTTGATTGCACTTTTTCTCGCCATATCTGCGACGGTCTTTTTTGTGAAATCCCCGAAGCCTGCGCATATATACTTCGACCGAAAGCGTGGTCTTGTTTACACTTGGTTTTTTGGACGACTGGCCGCTTGCCGTTTCGAGAATTTAGGGTTCTTAGAGCGTAAAACAGGACTGCTTCTCTACTTATATTGCGAAAACAAAAAGCGTAAAGGTGGCTATGATGTCTTTCCTGTCACCGTTCAGCCAACAGGGAAAGTACACCTCAACTCAGAAAGGGATAATAATTATTTCTTCGCTCAAGTGTTTAACTTTATGGACAACGGAAAGAGCGCGGTAATAACCGGCAAGAGCTTCCATCGACCGGAATCAAAAACGTACTTTTTTGTCGATAAAAGACCAGAGCCATTTGAAGAACGCTTAGAAAAACTCCTCGAACATGAACACGTGTTACCTGATCTGTATGAAAATCTTAAGGTTGTGAATTAAACACCTTACCTGGTGATGTGAGGGGCGGCTTTTACTTAATGAGCTTTAATTCAGAGGTGGATTGACCTATTTGTATAACAAAAGCTCGTCAGCGATTGACGGGCTTTTTTAAACTAATATATACTAGTTTCATAACGCATCAGACGTTTTAAATCTTGGCAAGTGCTACCATTCATAATCGAGTGGTGCCAGCCCAAGATTATGATTGATAGCTTTTCTTATTATCAATCCATCAATTCAAAGGTGATCTTCATGATTACTTCATCGATTGTTCCGGCTCAGGAACGCTTCAGATTTAAGGTAAGGAAAGTCAAAGTTTCCTTACCTTTGAAAGAGCAAGCTAAATCGAAGGTAATTCAATCAGTTGTGATTGGTTTGTGGTCGTGATATGTCTGAGTGGTGTAGGAGGTGTTGCTGAAATGTTGTCATGGTCAAGTTTGCTCAAATTGCAGATAAACTTATCCACAGGAAGGAACTAAGCTGACCTCAATTGCCCTTCCAGAACTGTCTGTCTTATCAATT
>NZ_JAHGAD010000059.1:0-11202 GCF_030248375.1 Vibrio sp. B181a
TCTCAAGTCACGCCAATGATGCCGCATTACCTCTCCAGCCTTGACCCGCTCGGTTGGCGCTACAACCTGCCAGATGCATTGTCGATAGAGGCATGGAACCCACTGGCCGATGCGCTGGGTAACTTTGGGGATGTGTATCCGCGTGGCGGCTTTGTGCTGCAGCGCCACCCCTTTAAATCCGCGGCGCTGAGCGCGTTTCGCGCCCTGCATGTGGTGACTCGCCGCGGTGAAAGCCGCGTCTATCAGCCGTTTGCGCCAGCCTCTCATGCTGGGTTTTGGCCGCCAAAACCGGTGAGCCCAAACAGCGACGACACCGCTTGGCAAATGCTGTCGCCCAAAACGCAGCGCGATGCCTACGTCTGGCCGCAGTTTGACGACAGCCTCAGCGCCACCGACCCCTACGCCACTCAAATCGCCGATGACGGGCAATACGTCTGGGCGGCGTGGCGGATGTACAAAGGCTGTCAGCGCCGCGGCAACCAACTGATTGCTCACTTTGGAGATTAATATGACTAAAACTGTTTTGTCTTCACTACTTTTCGCCTTGCTGCTGAGCACAAATGTGCACAGCGCCGTCGATGCCGGCGTCAGCGTCAAAGCCGATAATGCCGATGTGCTGCACTACACCTTAGGCGGCGGGCCGGTGATTGCGCTGCCTGCACGCAATCGCCGCATCAACTCTACCGCGCTGGGTGTGGGCTGGGACATGAACCTGCAGTGTGGGATGCTCGACCCAACCCTCACGGTCGAAAATCAGCTCAACGGCATCACCGATGGCTTCCAAGACATGATGGGCGACATGCTCACCAACGCCACCTCCGCGGTGCTCAGTCTGCCTGGTTACTACCTGCAGAAAAAAGACCCAGGTCTGTATGACTTGATGACCAACGGCGTGCTGCAGGGCAAGTTCGATTTTGACGATGCGCGCAGCTCGTGTGAAGCCATGGTGGAAACCATGGGCGAGATGAACACCGACAAAGCCTACGGCGCTCTGGCGCGCGCCGAGGCGTGGACCCATGCGGTCAAAAGTGGCGATGCGATACAGGCCAAAGAAGACGTGCTCAAAGACATGGGGGATTCAGGCATCACCTGGGTTGGCGGCGCCAAATACGGCGGTCGTCACCAACCGCCGATTAACGCCACCACCGATGCCAGCCGCGCGGGTTTTGCGCTGCTTAGCGATGAAGAGCAAAAAGAAAACGGCCAAGGGCTCTATCAATACTGGGACAGCGAAGAGGCCATGAGTGAGTGGGTCTCGCACGTGATTGGCAGTCAATCCGTGCAAACCGGCATGGACAAAAGCGACACCGACGCCACGCCCGGCATTGGCCTTAGCCAAGAGGTGACGCAGCAAAGCGCTGGCCTTGAAGATGAGCTTCGCCAAGCCATCAGCGACCAACAAGAGACGGACCATTTTCCACAAACCCTGGTTGATGCGCTTGGCGAGCGTAAAGTCGATGACCATACGCTCTCACGCATTGCCAGCGAACTGGCGCTCTCTCACGCGATTGAAAAAGCCTTGTATGCCCGCCGCGCCCTGCTGACGGGAAAGTATGAAGTCAACATCGCCCAGCACGAAACCGCGCAACGTGACATTGATGAGGCCATCACGCGTCTTGAGCGTGAAATTGACATGCTGCGCTACGAAGCGGAGGTCAGGCAACAAATTGGCACCCGCACCGCGCAGGCCGTCGTAGATGACTATCGCTACCAGCGCCCTCAAACCATTCCGCAAACCGAAAAAAACGAGTCGGTCTTTTTAGACAAAGAACGCTTTGAAAACGAACAGGAGTAAGCCCTCATGAATGCCACCACCACACCAACATCCACCTTGTGGCACCGAAGTCGCCACATACTGACACTGCTCTTTTGCTTAGCCGTCGCTTGCGCGCTGGCGCTGGCTTTTGACCGCGACACGCTCACCAGCAGTGCGTACGCCTGGTACATGATCATTGCGCGTTTGGCGTTCTATGGTCTGGCTCTGCTCAAAGCCAAGAGCATCCCAATCACCCTTATCAGCGTCATCATCATTAACGAGGGGCTATTGCTCGCTCAATACTTAGGAGTCCTCGCATGGTAGTCAACGATCCTCTTTCTGTGTTACTCACTCTCACCAGTTGGCAGATTTCCAGCAAGCTGTTTATGATCTTGAACCAAACGGGGATTATCGTGTTCATGCTTGCGGTGATCGTCTTCCAGGTTTGGTATGACGTCGCCCAAGAAGGCGAAGATGAGGGCAACAAAGGCTTGCTGAGCCTCAATCGCGCAGAGGTCAAGCTCATCTTAGCAAGTCTGGTGTGCTTTTTTGCCGCGGTGCCGATGGTCCCGGTCAACGTCAACACCTTAACCTTTGACCAAAATGCCAGCGAAACCTGCGGCGTTGGCATCACCAATGGGGCAACAAACAGCGACCAGAGCTCACTCAATGGTGAAATCGTGCAAGCGCCGCCCTGGTGGGTGTTTTGGCATGGCCTTTCTCAAGGCTTGACCAACGCTGCGGTCTCATCAGTGCCTTGTCATTACGACATCGAGCGCAGCATGCTGCAGCTGTCTCAAATTGACATTAGAAGCGAACAGCTAAGACAAGAGACGCAGGATTTTTACGAGCAGTGCTTTACCCGTGCGCGCTTAGCCATGAAATCCGCCGCGCGTGAAGAAAAGGTCGACCAAGACGATTTTGACGGCGCCAACTGGCTTGGCGGCGACTATTTTCTTAGCCGCAATAGCCATGCGCCGCGCACCACCTATGACGACTTACAAGCCGAGCACATTGTGTTTAACTTCCCCTATAACTCTGAGCGCGACGACCCAGTGCAACTGAAATACCGCCGAACTGCAGTTGATACCAACGCTGCCTATCCGATGTGCGATGAATGGTGGGACAGCACGCAAGGACGCAGTGACGGGCTGCGTGCCGGTTTACTGTGGCGTTTATTCTACGACATCGAAGAAAACAACCCACAACTGGTCCATGACGTGCTTGACTATGACGGCTTCTTTTCTCAAATCATGGGCTCGGAGACCACACCAGAAGACAAAGCCAATATGTTGGTACAGCGAGCATTGAGCGTGGAAAATCAATCAACCAGTGGCCGCATCGTGCGTGGCTATGGTCAGGTGCTTGATAAAACGCTCGATCACCAAGCCAGAGAAGTGTGGAATGGCGTAGCTGGATGGGTTGGCGTGGAAGCTGGACATCTACTCACGGGGCCGGCGTATTTTATTGTTCGAGAGGCGATGCCTATGCTGCAATCGATGCTCACCATGGTCGTGGTCATTGCCAGCCCACTGGTGCTGACGGTCAGCAATTTTTCCATGATGACGCTGATGTCCTTGTCGCTTTCGTACATGGGGCTGCAGTTCTTGACGTTTTGGTGGGAGCTTTGCCGCAGCTTAGACAGCAAGTTGTTGGAGTCCGTGTATGAGATGCATGAGAACTTTAACCCGCTGACGGGATCGCTCAACTACATGGATGATTCTATCTTGAAGTTTGTGATGATCGTCTTTTACGTGATCGTGCCGGCCATATGGTTTGGGATACTGGGTTACGCGAGCTATCGTGTGAATGGGGTATCGATGGACAGTGCAGTAGAAAAAGTAAATCAAACAACTCAAAGAGGATTCGACTTCGTCAGAAACACAGTTTCTAGCTCAATGAAGGGTTCCAAGTAGCTAACAAAGTAACTATGGCAATCTTATCGATTGTCATAGTTATAAACCCAGTGATCTTCATAGTATTCTTTTTCAGCCTCAGCCCAAGCATCTAAAGTTTTACTAGAACCCATATCCGCAAAAACGTTGTTTACTTCTTCAAGGGATATAGCTTCATCGCGAAACGTAATGTCTCGCTCTGCCTCTACCTCAGCATGCAGACGATTACCTTTGTCTTCTAGATAGGCCTGACGCCATCTTTTTAGAAACGCTAACATACAAGCCTCCTTTACAGATATGGTTAAATTACCGTCACTTTACGCCTTTATGCAGACAGTTGCAAATTGAGCGATTAAAGTTTCGTGTCATGTTCACACAGCTTACTCCCAAACTTTGTGGATAACTGTTTTAATGTTATTAAAAACAGACTATTGAGCGCCCATTCGACAAAATACCCTGAGGTTAAGATCCCCAATGACAGCAAAAATTCACTATGACATTCAACATATTAACGTCAAAAGCGATAAAGAGAGCGCTCAGCTGACCCAGCAGTGGCAACAGGTGTTACAAATTTGCCGTGAGGGATCTCTTGGTGAAATGGCACGAGCAAGACTGGCATTTAACCTTGTCGATTACATCACCAGTGAAGATCTGCCGTTTCGTTTGCTCATCACCCGGGCTCCCCAAGCCATGGCGGCTATCGGTGAAGAAGTCAACGTCTATAAAGAACATCGCGTTATCAACGGCAAGCAAAGCGGAATGGTGTATGCCAAAAGTGAACAAATGCTGCCAAGAGAAATCCACTACACGGATCAGTTTGTGGCGACTCGCTACGTCGATGGCCTAACCAGGGCGTTATCTTCGGCATCACTCATTGATTGCCTTAAAACCGGAGAGATCATCACGCCACTCGATGGTATCTTATTTCTCGGCTGTAAACGCATTGCTAGCGACATATCGCGTCTGAAAAAGTCAGCGCCAGACATGAACATCAATATGAAGCGTATAGAGGTTTCAGATAGTTTCACTGGTACATCGAGAAAGATGGCCAGTTATAAACTCAGCTAGGTAACACTTAAGTATTCTAGCTTGGTGATCACACACAGGTAAGAGCTTAGTCTGTGGAGGTTTTGGACAGAAATGAGCTAGAGTTTTTACCCTAACTCAGATCAGTTTGATTAGATTAAGCAGGGAAAAGCTAAGAGCGGCTTTGTTTTCGTAGATTTTCGACAATTGTCATAAAATCTAAATTAGGTGTTTTTTCCGACCATCTTTCCCAAAATTTTATGGTCTCGCTTAACGGCTTCTCTGTTGGCGGCGTTATTTTAATTCTACTCGGTAACAGTACCGAGTCCCCTACGACTAGAGCTTCACCAACATCCATGATAGGTAGAATATCCAACAAACTATCAAGGCTATCGGGAAGTAACTTTTTCACTGTAGATTGGTCTTCTGCATTCGTAAGACGTAATGAAATAACATTATTACATTGGCTCAAAATAGTGGTACTGACATCTGAAGGTCTCTGACTCACAATAAAGAGAGCCACACCATATTTACGTCCTTCCTTCGCTATTTTTTCAAACGATTCGATTGCTCTTTTTTCTACAGGATTCTTTCCATCTTTTTTTGGTAAGTATAAGTGTGCCTCATCGCATACCATTGCTATCGGGTGTCTACTCTCATGACTTGTCCAAAACTGAATCTGATATATAAGTCTACCCACCAACCCAACCATTACAGGTAAAATATCGGATGGTACTTCTGAGAAATCGATCACTTTAATTTGCTCTTTCTCGCTTTCAAAGTTCATCAATTTTGCAACTAAATGCCCCAAAGCATTGTAATCATTTTCAGTAGCTGAAGCTTGAAATAAAAAGCCGTATCGACGATCATCAAGTTTGCTCTGAATTCTTGCAAGCAATCTATCGAATTGCCCATGATACGGGCCATTTTTCTCTGTATTAGGCTTCGCTCCTGGTATCCTTTCTTCATTTAAATACTTGATCACATCAACAACATCCGTTATTTCATAAGGGATTGGACTATCCAAAGTGAATGCATCCAATACATCTTTTTTCCCCAAAGCAGTCAAAATGGAAGTTTTTGCATCTACAACGGCCTCTTGAAATTTAGAAACTTGGTTCTGAGCATTAAAATTGGAGTTGTCTATAAACAAAGATTGCATTTCGTCAGCATTTAGCAGCCAATAAGGCAAGTAAAGAAGTTCATCATTACTTGATCCTAAGTCTTCAGGGCCAGGTATCCTAAGTTGCTTGGCATAGGTCAGACTTTTATATTCACCATGCAGATCAAACACTATTAAATTTGATGAAGGTAGCTTTGCCGCACGTTCAAGAATTGATGCAACAGTCCAAGATTTCCCCGAACCTGTGCTACCCAACAATGCCGCGTGGCGTTGGAAGAATTTATTACCATCTAAATATGCTTTAGCATTTTCATCAATAACATAGCCCCCTAAATCTAGGCTGTGATCTGTTTCAGAGGCAGATACTAGGATATTCATAAATGCTTCTAATTCGTTTCCCATCAGAGCAAAGGCTTTTGCGTCAATGTCAGGAACTTGCATTAAAGAACGAGTAAATACTGGAGCAGTATCTAAAGCATTCCATCTCACTGAGCCTACTAAAGATATTTTCACAGTGTTGATAACATCCTCTATAGCACCTTCCAGTTCTAGTCCATCATTGTCATCAATGACCTCTGTGCTAGCCAAAGATACTGATTTTGTAACTTTTTCAACAATAGCTACCAACCATGTTTCCACACCAGAGAATACTTCAAGGCAAACGAGTTGACCGACTCTCGCCTTTCGTAGGTCTTCATCAGATTTGACATGGATAGAGACCTTTCGTGTATCAACATCCCTTACCGTCCCAATAAGAGATATATTTGGATCAAATTTAAAAATAGCCATCTTACTAACGTCCCATTATTTCATTCGCAAAGTGCTCAAAGCGCCACAACTCTTTATCTTCGAGGTATAGCCATTCATCAAACTGGTTGTTATAGATTCGAGTAGAGTTATCCTGTTCTGATTTGCAAACTAACCAAGTATTCTTGGTCTCAAGAAGCAATTTTTCTATTCTTGGATTGGAATCACGGGTGATAATCAATCCGTCTGATTGATCTTTTGTCAGCTTGTCTGTTATCGCATTATTGACAAGCTGAGTATCGTTAAATCCAAAACCTAAGAATAGAAAACTTTTGTGAGCACGAACTGCATCATCGTATTCACCAAGTAAAACGTCTCGGTAGTCATGAAGCTTTTCATGCTTAGATGTACCAGGTGTAATTAGTAATCTTTCATAACCGTTTGGTGGTTGTTGCCACTGGTCGCACTCTACAACTTCTCTGTCTTTACAGAAAACGTTTAATGAGCCATGTACCTTATACAATTTCACATGATTCAGAAGACGTGTGACAAACTGTTTTTTTCTACCTACTTGTACCGACTCTGAATAAGTCATTTGACGCTGAGATTGCTTCCAATTTAGCGACTTTATTGCACCACCCCAAAATCCCGTTGTGTAAGGAACTTTACAAGTCGACATCGCAATTTCTGCTAAAAGGTCATAATTCGGGGTGGCCATATGGAGAACAGGATTGCTCTGTGGGAGTTTTTTGACTAGGCGAGATATAATCTCATTCGCTGTCCAGTTACAGGGATCTGATAATATTTTGTCTACATTATCATTCTGTACTGAGGCAACAATCGTAGCGGTCTCATTTACTACGCAATTAAGCAGAATTGAATCTGAAATATTATTCATTGCAGCTTCAAAATCAGAGCTATCTTCAAGTAGCGTTAGGACTTTATCCCACTCTTCAAGTTGTTGCGAATTTAAATCATACTTAGGAATAACATTTCTCAAGTGCAGTTCAAGAGCTGGCATACCAAAACCAAGGTCTACCGCGCATGATGTGCCAGTAGCAAACATAATGAATGGAATTTCATCGAAGAACTTCTGTAGTGCCTGATAAGCGATTTCTTGGGTGAGCTTTTGTTTCACTTAGTTTTGAACTCGACATAGAATCATTTATGCAACAAGTACCACACTTAACTTAAAGTTTCTATGGTATTCATCATGCTATCAATAAATTAAGCCTTTCAATTAAGTTACCTCTGACGTTTATGATAGCATTAGCTTTGTTTATGGGAACCCAAGCCTATTAATTTGAAGTGAGGTTATAGCCGTAACACGCAATGGGGCAATGATTCGCCCGCACCTTCTAGCCTCATATCTCCTTTAGCCATTGTGTAGTATCATTGATGCTTTATTGACCAACCAGACCGCGACGCAACACTTAGCAAAAACAGGATGAAATGTGAGCAAATTACCTAAACCGACAAAAAAGCAGAAGCAATTTAGCATTAACCCAGAAGGAAAAGGAATAAAACGGATACCTAAGGAGTTAAACACCATGGCTATCCGCAAGCGGATAGAAGACATAGAGGAGCAAAGAGCATGGGATAAGGCGTGGCGTTTATGAGCGCAAGAAATCTCTCCGAGCTTCTCAACACCACGCTCCTCATTCACGCTGAAAAACTGAGTAACTTAGACAGAGACATGCTGACAGGCTTTCTCGATCAACTCAATCGTGACCAAGCCTTGTCAGAAAAACAAATGAAACGATGTCAAAAGTTAGTGCAAAAAACCAACCAAGACTGCGTCTTTATTCACGACACACCAAACGCCCCATAATAGACCAGACAACGTCACTTTTCGATGTTATCAACCCAACCGTTATCCAGCGTCAATCGACTCAATACCTTGTCCATCAAATCTTTGATTTCGATTTTTTGGGTCCCATCTGGCGCATGGTGCTCCGCTGAGCGTTTCGCGTTCGTCAAGCTTTTCATAAAGATGGCTTCGCTGTCCATCACTGTGTGTTTAGCGTTAAAATAGGTGACCTGGTAGGTCGGCATGATGTATCCCTTATGTTACGAAGTGCAGATTTCAATATAGCATTGTTTCGTGTTTTCTTGCTCAAGTGGATTGAGGCTCTGACTAAAAATTGACTCGACAAGCGACTGATTATCAACGAGTATAAAGACAAAGCGTACATCGTATAATGGCTATTACCTCAGCCTTCCAAGCTGATGATGCGGGTTCGATTCCCGCTGTACGCTCCAATCCCACCAAACTACGCACACTATGACTGAACTTTTTCATCGCCGAACACTCATTAAACAACTGAACACCCTACTCGACCCCACTCGCCATGACATGAAATCAACACCCGATATGTCGTGGGTGTTGCCGATGCTCAGAGACACGTTGTTTGAAGAGACGCTGCGCCTAGCAAACGGCAATCAACGTAAAGCCGCGCAAATGCTCGGCGTGAGTCGTGGCACCTACGCTAAACACATCAAGCGCATCACCACGCTGTAAAAGAAGCAGTAGGCGGCTTTTGAATGTAAGGAAGGTGCTTCGCATTCAGCAAGCCCTTCTCCCACCGGTATCATCAGCTTATTACCTCGCTCGCAAAAACCATGGCAGGGAGTGATAACCTTCCCATTAACGTGGTGTGCGTTGACGTTGCTCCTCTTGCCGCAGCACTTGCCAAATGTCGGGTAACCGATGACCTTGTTTTTGCAAGTGCATGACCATCTGTGATTGATGATTTGCATCCCTCGGAGGTTCCACGCCAAACGCCGCCTCTTTACATCGACGCGCTTGTTCGAGGTGGTCGAAGTTCGCCGTGACCTCAAGCAATGCGGCTTCCACTTGGCGGTGGTTGTAACATCGCGAGGTCAACGTTCGCGCGATGACGCTGAGCCCAAGGTGCATGGCCATCATTCGCGCCAACGCCTTGGTGATGTCGGCGCGGTCATCGATGCGTTGCTGCTCATAAAAAGGGATAAGGTGAACATAAAACTGCGCCGGTTTGACGCTCATCATTAAGCGCTGTCGAACCATTTGCGATGAGGCATTGGGAATACGCTCAAGAATACGGGCGATACGGCGGCGCAATAAAGCATCGTTACGTGAACTCATGACAATGAAAATAATCGAGACCAGAGGTTCATCTTGCCACATCCTTTCTCACGCTTGCGCCTGCATTTTTTGATGTGCGTCGTATAATGTTTCTATTCACCATCAACACGATACCGTCATGCCTTATAAACCCATTGATAATACTTATTTGCTGGCCAGCTTGGACTCACTTTTGACTCAAACTCGTGACAGCCACACCGCCAGACCAGATGTGTCTGCGTTGGTGCCGTTTGTACGCGATGTCGTCTTAGAGGAGGTGGTCATTCATTGTCGAGGCAATCAAGCCAAAGCCGCGCGCATGCTCGGTATCCACCGCAGCACGCTGCGCACCCATCTGCGTCGTATCCAGCGACAAAAAAGCCCGCAACGAAAGTTACGGGCGAATATTGAACGATTGAGACGCTAGGCACCGCCTCAATAAAACAGTCGTAGACTGAACTTCGTCGGTAGTCCCTTATGTAAGGGAGAGGAAAGTATACCAAGTCGCCAAGAAAAAACGTTGAACCTCGCTCTCATCAAAGCGTTAAGTGGCTGATAAAGCGCGTAATAGTGAAGGTTGGCAAAAAGAAAAAGCCAGAGCCGAGGGGTAATGGGTCTCTGGCAATCACTATGGGGAGTTGTACAAGCCCGAGTGTAAAAGTAACAACGTAAGTGCTAGTTTCGCTCTGGGATGACGAGCGAATGCGCACCATACCGCACCATTAATGACAATTCCGTTAATATCATTCACAAAACCGCGTATTGATAAACGGTTTCTCATGAGCTTGACAATGACTTGGCCCTCTTTTACCCTAAATTGGTCAAACGTTGAGCACTGACGCGCAGTGTTAAGCACACGGGGTTTACCCCCCTTAAATGGCGTTCTGAAACGTGTCGCGGCTTCTTACTCGATAAGAAGTTGGAATGCATCACTGATAATGCCAGCCTCGGCTGACATTCACCTTCTACCACCCATAGGGAACCTTCCCTGTGGGCAAGTGTTTCCTGATTTTTTACAGGATAAACACATGGACTCTTCAACCCTACTCGATAACCTGATGTTTTGGGGCATTTTTCTACCGGTCTTCTGGCTGGTTTGGAAAAGTCACGCACCTCGCCTATGGCTTGGTGCGTATTGGACGCTGTTTCAACGCAACCTCATGCCAATATTGCGCATGAAACGGTCGCGTCAGCGACCATAACCACGGCCATCGAGTCGAATCACTCACCCACTGGGAGCTTATTCCCAGTGGGGTGGCTCCTTTTTTATTTGGAGCCTTATCATGAGTCAACCCACCCCACCGCTTTTTGGTCACTACGTGCGCAGTGAAGCCTTAAATCCTAAGGACTTCATTGACATCACGCCCTTGGCAAAGCAAGCGGGCTTTTACTTTCCGTACACGGGTATCAGTCAACACGCCTACTTCCAGGCGATTGATGTCTCCGATGCGATGGTTACCTGCAGCAAAGACGATTTAACCCGTCAGTTGCTAAAATTGGCTTGGCGCGCGGCGCGTAAAGTGCCGACACAGTCGCAAGTGGTGTTTAC
>NZ_JAHGAD010000006.1:0-53127 GCF_030248375.1 Vibrio sp. B181a
GTCATACACGCACCGACCGACAAGCCGCCATTTGAGCCGCCACGAATCGCAAGACGCTCTGAGCTGGTGTAGTCGTGCTCAATCAAGTATTCCGCTGCGGCAATAAAGTCATCAAACACGTTTTGCTTTTGTTGTTGAGTACCAGCGGCATCACCTGTACTTTTTGAGAACTTACTGCCTTGCAAGGCAATACTATTGCCACCATCGGCTGTAACACTGGTTGAACCGTCCACCAAATCGGCAGATTTAGCGCTGTTGCCGTACGGAATAGGAACAACAGGCTTTCCGACTTTGGTCAAACAGACGTCCGGCACAGACGCATTCGCTTCACCGCCTGAGCCTTTATGTACAATACTCAGCCCATTAGCGCCGATGGTTGATGCCATAATTTTTTCCTTTTCAATCAGTTTAAACGCACTTTGGTCGCTTGAATTTTTTGTAGCTTATCTGCCGATGTATTGATGTTTTGGGCGGTGGTTTTAACCGTACCACTTTTCGCAATCATAGAGGTCTTAGCCTCACCAGACCCGAGTTCAACACATTCCTCCCCGTCTATGATTACCTTTTTCGCGCGCAGTACGATAAGCTCTTCATCCAAAAGTGAAGAATAAATATTGGTTAACATCGGCGTGTAGATATCTCCTGCCACGAACTCAATGCGGCAATCCAGACGGTGATCTATCGCAAGCTGTAAGTCTGCCTTCGTAAACAAACGACCGAGCACTGCCCATACCGGTTGGTTAAGCGGATTTCCCTCAAAATCGACTTTGACATGACGATTATCGGGATGAACTTCATTGATCCACCCTGTTCGAGAGTAGAGTTCTACGGGGGATGATGAGGGGTTAGAATCAAGCATTATCCTATTCCTGTCAGAAAATAACGCAGGATTTTAACAATGAAATGAGGAAGATAGCCTCAGTGTTTATTGACGAGTACGGATGAAAATGCAGGCAATCTGTCTGCTTGACTGGTCATGACAACCTATGAGCCAGGCAATAAGACGAATACCCTAGTGATTGCGTTCGAACACTAAAAATGTCAGAAAAGGCAAAAGTGTGACTATGATCTAATTGACCTACCAACACATCAGGGGGCTCACGCTCTTTCTCAGTCACAGCAGTTAAAGTGAACGGGATAAATGCAGCTACAAAACCATTTAAAGTTTCGCCCTCTTCACACAGCTTATACCCAAATTTTGTTGATAACTGTTTTGATGTTATTAAAAACAGACTATTAAGCAATCATTCGAAAAAATATCTTGAGGTTAAGATCCCCGATGACAGCAAAAATTCACTATGATATTCAACATATGAAAGTCAAAAGCGATAAAGAAAGTGCTCAGTTGACCCTGCAATGGCAACAAGTGATACAAATTTGCCGTGATGAGTTTCTTGGTGAAATGGCGCGAGCGAGGCTGGCGTTTAACCTTGTCGATTACATCACCAGTGAAGATCTGCCGTTTCGTTTGCTCATCACTCGAGCTCCCCAAGCCATGGCGGCCATCGGTGAAGAAGTAAAAGTCTATAAAGAGCATCGCGTTATCAACGGCAGACAAAGCGGCATCGTGTATGCAAAAAGTGAGCAAATGCTACCAAAAGAAATCCACTACACCAATCATTTTTTGGCCACGCGTTACGTCAATGGCCTAACCAGGCCATTATCCTCTCCATCACTCATCGATTGCCTAAAAGCTGGTGAGATCATTACGCCACTGGATGGCCTGTTATTTCTCAACTGTAAGCGTATTGCCAGCGACATATCGCGTCTGAAAAAGGCAGAACCACATATCAACATCAATATGACGCGCTTCGAGGTCTCTGACAATTTTACTGGTACGTCTCGAAAGATGGCTAGTTATAAACTCAGCTAATTGACGCTCAGTGTTATAGATTATTGACCGCACACAAGGGTAAAAAACTTAGCCGATGAAGGTTCTGGACAAAAGTAAGACAGAGTAAAAGCTCTAATGCATCAACGTTTGATAATCCTAACTTATCAAACGAAGATCTGGTTGCCCTATCGTGACTCATATTGACTCCCAGAAATTCCTATTTTTACTATGACCAAGCTAATTTAGATCAGATTGATAATATTAGTTAAACAAACTCATCTGTTCATTCATTTTTAATCTTTTATTTTTTACTAGTATTCTAAAATATGGTGGCTTACCATTTATCGATAAGTCTTTGTTATCATCACCTTTTCTAAATTTTATAATTTCAAACTGCTCTGGGTTATATTTATGCAGGAAAGTAATTGGTACTCCCATCGCACCAGTGTAATCTAATGGTATATCTTTAGTTTTGTTAACATTGATTCCATCATAGTTGTCATAGGCTGGATATTCACTTTCATTGCCATAATATTTTTTTGTAAGTGGTATATCTTCATGACGCTTTAACAAATCTAAATTGGTTAGCCACAGGCAATTGTTAGGTGATACAATTCTGTTACCTTCCTCATCAACTCTAGCTTCTGTTCCATAAAGGTCGTAATGCTCAGGTACAATGAATCCTGAAACCCCACGACCGAGGTTAACACCAAGCCAAACCTTGTCTTCTTGAATCAATTTAAAGATTTCTTTGTACGTTATTGAGTTTACATTTCCAATAACCAAAAACTTTTTGTCATGAGTAACCAATTGATCAATATACTCTCTGAATAAAGAAAATGGCGGATTTGTCACAACGATATCGGCTTGTTCAAGTAGCTCAATACTTTCTGTACTTCGGAAGTCACCATCCCCATCAAAATACGAAAAATCTTGAGGTGAAAAGTTAGATTTATCTCCACGATAGTCAATAAAAAAACCTTTTTCTCCATTCTTGTTTAGAAGAGTATCATCCTGGTCTTTATAACACGAAGCGATTAATCTTTTAATTCCAAGTGATTCAAAATTATCATAGAAATACTTAAAGAAGTTGCTGATCTTATGGTCATCACAATTACAATACACAACCTTATCTTTGAAATGTGATTTATAATGTTTTAACTCACTATCTATATCACAGAGTTGAGTATAAAATTCATCGCTTTTAGACTTTTTTGCTTTTTGCAATAATTTATTTGTTGCTTTTCTCGACATTATATATAATCTATTAAGAGTTAATTATTGATTTTTTTGACTAAGCTGATCAAATAAATCTCGTCCTAGTTCTTTCAAAGATGTTTCAGCCACTTCAAACATAACATTAAACATATTCTCTGAAGCCCACTTCGTTCCATCACCTTGTGTATATATAGATGCAGCTTGAAGCATAATATTTTTATCTTTATGCTTAACAAACTTGTTTTTACACAAGTTTTCATTAATAGACATTCCGTAGTTTGCTGAAGTTAGTCTATCTAGACGATTTAGCATTCCAGAGTTATACTCAAGCGTTACAACCCTACCATCAGGTCTTTCTATTTTTAGAGTTTCTGTTAGAAAGTTTGAACCTTCCAAAAATAATACGTATGGAAAGTGCGATTCTAATAACATAAAGTTGGCTATTTCAGATATGTTCTTATGGGATCTTTCTATCGCATTTCCAGCAGCCATCAAGTCCTGATTGTTTTTTGAACCCACAAGTTTTCCTTGTTTGATATTCTCAATATCTTTACCTTGATGTTTTGCTTCAGAGACTAAAATTATTCTCCATTTGTCATCATCATCCTTTACCTCTATCACTCCACCATCAGGTTTAATACTAGAATTTGGAACAAACAGTGTACAACCAAGTTCACTATCGACACTGTTAAGATAGGAATTTATCTCTTGTTTCGTAATACTATTTCTATATCTAAAAGATAAATAAGGGTATTTATTCTCAAGAAGTTTAATAACCTCTTGAGATATTTCACCCACTTTCAGATCATGCGACTTTGCATCACTACCAAAAATACCAACAACACCTTGTGATACCTTGTGTTGTTCCGTTAATCTTTTTGACTGATTTTTCTTTGACATATATTAAACTTTAATTAAATTAAAAATACGCAGATTCTATATGTTTTTTATATTTAGTTTTAAGGTGACTTTATCACAAACCAGCTAATCAACAAAGTTCATTTAATGCACGGCCGTATTTACATTTAATTTATACTATGAGTTTCAATTACATAACTACATATCAACCTGTCTCTTGATCAGATCTCGGTCTAATAATTCAGCAATGACGCAGTTTCTTTGCTCAAATAGTAGCCACTGAGCATATCCTGTAGCTTATCCCAGCCGAGCCACATGGTTGCCCAACTGGCAATACCTGCGCTCAGGAGTCACTTGCAACTTGTTTTTAGGCGTGTTTCGTGAAGTCGTATGAAGCGCTGTTCACCGCTTTAAGAGTGAGCCAGTCTGCAAGATGTCACCTAATGACGAGAACGAACAGCAGCCCACCCAATCGAATAAGTTATAATCGGCTAAACGCACGCCCTTTCAATGGAATAGAGTATTTAATCTAAATGATTTTGGGGCAGAGATTAGCCAGCCAGATAATTGCTCAGGTTCCAACTTGTATGGGAAATATGTTGAAACCTTAGACTCTAATGTTCTATGAGAGCGACTAGATTGAAAACAAACTAAAACCAATCATCTTCAAAGGAAAATAACTCGGATGAAGCCATACTTAAAAGCTGATTTTCAAAGCGCGAAGCTTTAACTTTTTCCTTTAAATACACCTGCAACTGCTTAACAGTTTTTACATCTTGGCATTTTTCATGTAACTCTATCGTTTCTCTTTCTAATGTTGCTCGATACTGTTTTAAGCCTTCTTCCCGTCTGGCTTTGTTGCTCCCACCAAACTTTTGCCAAATAATGCTTTTTAGGTCATGACCATGTTGGAGCTCTTGATACGTCAGATTCAAGTGCCGAAGTTTTTCTTCGAGCGTCGCTTGTAAGCGCTCAATCATGTCACTATCCATTATCATCTCGTGATCTGGTAAGTATTGCTGAGCCATTAACAGTAACGCTACGACATCTTTATCTTTCTTCGCTTGTGATAACTGTTGCATTAAAGCGCTTTTTTCAATCTTCTTTTTCTCATCCGTTTCTCTATCTGGATGCAACTGCTTTGCTAGCTGGCGATAAAGTTTTGTCATTTGCTTATCACTGTATAGCGCTTGACTGTTTTCGTTATAAGGCGACTTAGAGTTTACTGGCTCATTGTCCTGAGAAAAAAAGTTATCAGCTCCCCAATCAATACCATCGTCCTCTTCTGACGACTCTTTTTCGACTTTTTCAGCCATTAGTGCTTGCAGATAGTCGTGAAACTTACGAGGATCCTCAACCATCTCCAACAGCTGTTCGTTACTAATGTTGATATCATCACCGAGCATCATAGAAATATCTTCTCGAAGCTCATTAAGTTGCTCTTCAGTCATCGAGTCCGTAGTCGGTTGATTGGTAACATCGGACATCAACGCTTCATCAAGGGCGTGGCGCAGTTCATCGGTATTGATCGGGTTAAATGGGTTGGCTTCTAAAATACTCAATTCTTCTAGTATCCAATCATACAGTGCTTCACGTTGTGCACCTTTAATCGTTTTACGTTGAGTAAAGGAAATTAAATGATGTATCCACTTTTCTGTCGCTAAACAAACCGCTTGCTCTTGTGGCTCAGCATTCGCTTTAAACTCGAGATAAAAACTGTCTAACTTGGCCTGATATCGCTCGTTACGGCGTTGTTTTCTTTCTACCTCCTCCCACAGTTGATTGAGTTTACTCTTTTTCTTTTTCGAATCGGAGAGAGTTGTTAAAGAAGATACGGTCACAGTATTCATAGTCATAAAACGGTTAAGGAAGTTAGTAACAGTTTACCTTTTACAAATCGTAATAAGTAGTGTCTATGGAATTTTCGATTGTTTATGTCTTACCCTAGGTGCGCTCAACAAGAGCCGTTGAGTTTAGCGGGGATCGAACCCGCATCATCAGCTTGGAAGGCTGAGGTAATAGCCATTATACGATGTACGCAAGCGGTATTTTATTCTCTTTGAAAACCAGTGAAATATCGAGAAGAGTTAACTTATACACTCTAAAATTACAGACAGTGAATGCCCTCTGTACTGAAGATAACGGATCATCTTCGCCTTCTCATTTTGCTCTTGAGGTAGACCATCGCCAAACTTCTTCTCTTTCGCTTTAAAACAAAGTTCAAACCAATCTACATCGGTATCTTCAAGAACTTGTTCAATCATGAGTGGGTCAAGCCCCTTCTGTCGCAATTCCTGCTTAATACGCGACATCCCATGAAGCTTCCTCAACTGTTTTGATATCTCTTTTTCCGCCAATCGCGCATCATCAAGGTAATGATGAGATAACAGGCGTTCCATCACTCGATCAACAATTTCGTCGTTATTGTTTTGGCGAGAAAGATGGCGGCGCATTTCGCCTGATGAGTAATCTCGCTTTGCCAGTAGCCCTACTGCAAAATCATACAACCGCTCTTGAGACATGTTTAGTAACCAACGCAAATGAAAAAGACTGCATTAAACAATACATAAGCACTCCGTTTTGCAATACTGTCTATATAAACATATATATTTAAACACTCTCAATTCGAATTGAGTATACCTTATGCGAACCATTAAAAAGACACTGTAATTTGGTTCGATAACTATTGATTTATAACCCTATGCACACCAAAATCAAACACCATACTCAAATCGAACCGGCGATAAGCAACCATGTTTATAAGAGCCTATTTACGCGCCTCCACCACAGACCAAGATGCCGATCGAGCAAAAAATGAACTGCAAGCTTTTGTTCACGAACACAACTTACGTATTGCCAGTTTTTACACTGAACAATTATCAGGAGCTAAATTAGAAAGAGCTGAATTAGAACGTTTAATTGAAGATTCGCATCGAGGTGATGTTTTACTCATCGAAAAAGTAGATCGCCTATCTCGCCTCCCCTTTGAACAATGGAAGGAACTCAAACAAAAGTTAGTAGAAGCCGGTATTAACATTGTTGTACTCGATCAACCGATGACACACGCTGTTCTCAGCCATAGCGATCAACAAACATCCATGATTTCACGAGTGCTAACAGAGTTTATGATCGACTTAGCCGCAGCGATGGCCAGAGACGACTATGAGACTCGGCGAAAACGCCAAGCTCAAGGGATAGAAAAAGCCAAAGCATTAGGAAAATACCAGGGTCGAAAGCCAGACTTAAAACTGAGAGAAAACATCCAGCTTTTACTTACAGAGGGCAAGAGCTGGTCGCAAATACAAGAACTATTGGGATGCAGTCGTTCAACGATTGCGGCAGTAAAGAAATTAACCGTAGACGCGCCGTCTAACTTTCAAAAAGGCTTCGTAACCAATTGATATTACTTAGTAAGTGTGTCCGTTTAACAGTGGTCTATCGGACACTGATTTTTATCAAATCAGAAAAAACGGCGGTTCCGGGCGTGGACTCCCTATAAAAAGCGTTAGAACTAAAAGGAGATTTCGAGTGCTCGAAAAACATTTTATAACTCAAGAATTACCAAGCAAAGATGGTTACACATGGACTTTAGCTAGCCGTTTGGGGACTATGTTAACTGAAGTTGAGGATTTGTATGGTGAGCGTGATAAGTCGTGGACATTTGTAGGGCTAGAATTTGAAGAAAATGGACCTCAAAATTGGTTTCCTGGCAATTGCGGCAATGTAGCTATCCAACTAAATACAAATGCTATTAATGATGAAGTATTAGCTCATTATCAGCTTGCACATGAAGTTGTACATCTTCTTGCTCCTAGTGGTGAAAGGGGCGCTCCAGTAATAGAGGAGGGGTTAGCAACTATGTATTCAGAAAATTACCTATCTGCCAACTATGGAATAACCGATTATTCCAAATTTACCAATCGAGATTCATATATTGAGGCTGCTAGGCTTGTACGAGAGTTGCTAGCATTTGATCCTGATGCAATAAAAAAATTAAGGGATATAGAACCGTCATTTAAAGAAATGTCTTTGGATACATTTGCAGAAGCAGGGCTTGATTACACCAAAGATAATATAACCAAGCTAATTGCGAGCTTTGTGCGTGAATAGTTCATATCGGGTAGCCGGAGATATCTAGCCTCCAGCCCCACACCACCCTGCATACGGCTCCGCTCAATAAAAGCCCGTAAGAAAGCTTAAGGCTATGAGGCCTCATACAAATACCGTACAATATTGAGGGTTAATTTTTTGAGGCTTTAAGTAGTGAGAATTCTTTATATTTTGGGAGCGCTAATTAGCAGTTCGGCTATTGCATATGACCCCTATAACTGTCTGTCAGATGTATCTGAAGTAGATAAAGGCATCCCAATTGGCTTGGCAACTGAACTTTGTTCAGGAGCTTGGACGAAAGAGCCCGCGACATGTTATCTGGGAGCCTCTCTTATCGATGAAGAAATTCCTCGTTTTCTAGCAATAAAACTTTGTTCAGGCTCGAGTGACGCAGAGAAAACTTTGATGTGTTATGCGAAGAGTGCTGAGGCAGAGTTAACCCGTGGTTTGGCAACTACGCTTTGTGGGGTGAGTGGGTCTAAAGAGTAGTTGTGTCAGTACTAGAAAGGCTTGCTTTATAGCAAGCCTTATTTATTAGCAGTCACTTATTTAACATCACATCCATAATACGCCCAACAGAACGACATCCCGTAAGGTGTTTTTCAAACAACGCTTAGAAATATCCACCTCCCTCCCCTTCCAGATTCGCATGAGTACTTAGATAGTTCTCAATACTTTTGCGAGAGACGAAGGACTCAACGACGGTTCGCTGAGCTGGTTGGAAAAAATCGCGCTCAATGAGACTGGCGAGTAACCTGAGTTCATCATCAGTAGCGTTTTGGTTTAGGGTGTGGTTAATGCTACAATTCACTTGCATTGAAATTCCCTCCTAGGGTTTTAGTGTTAGCCTCCTAGTCTCCGTCTTCCAAACAGTACTAGGAGGCTTTTAAACTCCACCTTTGTAATACAAAAAGTATTACAAAGAATCAATCATTTTAGCTAGATCTTCTTGGTTAATAGAGCCAGCGTTGTTCAAACGAACTAAAGCACGAAGCAATTTTGCCGGAGTAACTTTCGTAGTAACCAAACTCTTTGCATTAGCAACAGCTAAAGCAATTTCAGCCTTATCATAATCATTAAAGCGATAACATGTAGGTGCACTTTGCTTTGCTTGCTTTTTACTTACATTAGTAATAGTCGTTATTGGCTCTGCAACCTTTTCTCGGTTGCCTCGTTTCTTTCGATTACTTAAATCCATAGCGATGTAATACTATTAGTATTACCCTCCACAATTAATGTAATACTATTAGTATTACATTAATTCTAAAATTTCTTTAACTAAGGCTCTGTAGTCATTAATAGCAACAGAACCTTTCTTATATTTGCTTAGTGGGAGCGACATAAAAGAAGCCTGTCCAATATCTTCACACCTTCGAATAGATGTCTTTAGAACTCGACTGCTTGCAATATCTAACAGGTCTTCATCAATCGCAGAGTTGATTTTTTTATTCTTTACCGCAACTTCATTCCGAAAAACATAATAATTAAGCTCTGCACCTTGACCAACCTCGTTCAACGCATCTAAAAGATCCTCAAGACCATCCAACGCAAAAACACCGCTATTAACAGGCATCAAAAATAAATCAGCAGCAACAATAGCGTTTGTTGTAGTTAACGATAAGTTAGGGGGACAATCCAAGACGATGAAGTCATATTGATCCTTAACTTTTTCGAGATGTTTACTTAAACGGTGTTCTCGAAAACTAAGAGTTAAGCCGGATTCAATCACTCTACTCAAACGAATATCTGTCGGGATGTAAGAAAAGTTATCATTACACTCAGACGTTATAACTAATTGAGAAATATCAACACTGCTATCTTTTAAGAACAGTTGCATTACATTTTTTTGAAACCGAACTTCCCCTCCAGAAATCACTTTCGAAAAATTTCCCTGTGGGTCAAGATCAATCCCAAGAACATTAAATCCTTGATTTGCCAAGATATCAGACAAGTTGATGGCGGTAGTTGTTTTCCCTACCCCTCCTTTCTGATTCAACAAGGCTATAACTTTTGACATAAACACCTCTAGTAATACATTTAGTATTACTAGAGGTTGCCATAAGAAACCTTTCAAAGCAAGAAAGTAATACTAAAAGTATTACATTAAATCGGAAAATAATGATTAATTATCGGAAGTGAACAGGAAACCAATGTTTCTGAAATAGATTTGATATAATGCGGAAAATTAAAACAGGTTAATGGAAATGAAGACACCAACGTCAATACATGATGGATTGTTTAAGACGTTCCTGACCGTACCAGAGACAGCGAGAGACTTTCTCGATATTCACTTACCAGGACACATCAAACAAATCTGCAACCTCGATACGCTCCAGCTTCAATCAGGTTCATTTTTAGAAGATGAATTAGTGCCGTATTATTCCGATGTGCTGTACTCAATGGAGACGGACAGTGGAGTAGGGTATGTGTACGCTTTAATAGAGCATCAAAGCAGCCCAGACAAGCACATGGGCTTTCGATTGATGCGGTACGCTATTGCCGCGATGCAACAACACCTTGATGCAGGAAATGAGAAGTTACCTTTAGTCGTACCACTGTTGTTTTATCACGGTAAAACGTCACCTTACCCATACAGCACGAATTGGTTGGATGAATTTGAAAAACCAGAGATAGCTCAGTTGCTTTATGGTCAATCTTTCCCTTTGGTGGATGTCACCGTGATACCGGATGATGACATCATTCGACATAAACGAGTGGCCTTGTTAGAGCTGGTACAGAAACATGTACGACAAAGAGATTTGTTGGATTTTACAGACACACTGGTTACACTGTTATTAGAGCGTTTAATAACCAGCAAACAGTTAGATAGTTTAGTGGAGTATTTGCTTAGAGTAGGGGAAACATCAAATCTGGAAGATTTAATGCGAACTTTAGCGAAGCAAGTGCCAGAGCATGAGGAACGGTTCATGACAGTAGCAGAACAATTAGAAGCGCGTGGCCGCGAACAAGGTTTACAGCAAGGTAGACAAGAAGGCGAAAAATTAGGTCGCAAACAAGGTAGTCAAGAAACCCAACTAGCAATAGCAAAGAAAATGCTTTCAGCAGGCATTGATATTGCCTTAGTCGCCCAAACGACAGAACTTACTGAAGATGAGATCTCAAAACTCATCAACTAATGATTTAGTTTCATTCCGACATAATGGCGAAGTGTTAATGACATTTCGCCATTTTTTTAACCGCAAATTGTGACGCCGTAACCATTCATTTCATGAGTCGCTGTGCGACGAATACTAGAACGCGCTCACGAAGTGAGTAAGAAACGTCTTGCCCGAGCTCTCAAAAGCTTTCTTTTATTCGCAGTGATTCCGGTACAAAAATCGCCCTTCGCCTTGCTAGAATGCGCGAGCGTAGCGAGTAAGATTTTTCACGGAATCATACGTATATGCTCTATAGTTTCCTGTCGTATGACAAAAGAAATGTTCAGCGCAGCCAGCTAGATATTGGGTCTTGTTTTGTCGTAGGTAATTAAAGCTGGCTGTTGGGGCCCGTCAAAAGCATTTGTTTATTCTGAATTGTACTGTGATGTTAATTGCTTTTGATGGGAGGTTCCTTTGAGCGAAGCGATAGCTTTTTTTTAAATATTTATTCTTATATTTATTCCATATACGTAGTTTACATATTTATTCTCATAAGAACGGTATGTCTCTAGAGGACCTTTTACAGGTAAAATTAACAGTGGTATTCTATAGGTATCTTTTCTGTGAATACTATTTTTTAGGGAAAAATCGACCATTTGCGTTCACTGTGGGTGGTAACAACGATAGAAATGGGGTGAACACCAGCACAAAACCATGACTTAGATCACATTCAACCTTGTATAGACGTGCTGAACCCTCCGCTTGCGCGGATTCATTGATAAGAGTTAGTGTGGATTGAGGGAGACCTGGGGACTATAAGCCTCGAATACCCGCAAATTTGATTCAGCTACGAGCTCAAACTTATTTGCATTCAAATAGCGTTGTACAACGCCGTTTGCCATGTCTCTAAAACTAATCCAGGCATGACGAAGCCCATTTTTAATTTGACGCTTACGAGTCTCGATAATGGATTCAGCAATGTTTCTGTAACGAACCACTTTCAGATCATTGAAGAACACTTCAGAGAATTGCTTATACGCAGGAGCACCACGAACAGTGCCCTCAACATCACCAATAGGGATGTTAATGGACTCGGAGTTGTAGTAACCCGCTCGTTTAAGGTAACTAATGGCCTTATTAAAGGATTTCGGCGCAATGTACTTACCAAACCGCAAAGCATGATCTTCATGAAACTGGTGATAACTTAATGGTTTCATACCTTGTGGTGAGGGTTCACCGACACGGCCACTGATAATATCAGTGTTAACCAAAAGACAAGCGAGTACCCTCGCGACGAGTTCACGCGCCTGACGATTATTCATTTCAGGCACCCACGTATACAATTCAGGAAAGCGTCTAGGGTTATCGATAAATTCCTCACACGCTTTTAGGATCATTGCAAACTCAGTCGGAAGATCTACCACCCTTGGATTTTCTTTGTCACGTAACACACGGCGTTTAGTAAACCCGACTTGATAGTTCGGGTTTGGCTTACCTTTGGCTTCCAGACGTGCTTTTTCCGCTTCAATGGCAGCGTGGTGGATATCAATACATTCTTCAACACGCGCTTTCCGTGCAGCTCGATACGCAGCGCTCGTCTTCTTTCGTTGAGCACGAATATGCTCTTGCGCTTCTTGTGCAAGCTCTGAAAGTGTTTGAGAAGGAGTGTAATGCTCAGAGGACGGCATAGTACACCCCCACAGAACTCAAGCATTGAATAAATGAATCAAGATCATTTGCATTATGGTTGCTTGGACTGAGGGCGTACTGTGATACATCGCACCTAGAGTGCGGGAAAATAGATAATTTCATATTTTGATTCCAACTGATTTTGATATGTTTGGGTGGTAAATCCAAACAAGCAGCTTTACTATAGAAGAATGATCTGCAAAGATCAACAACTTACTTTAGATACAAAAAAAGCACCCCAGTTGGAAGGTGCTTTTATTTGCGAATGCTTTACATTAGGGTACCACCCCTAACACACTCTAAAACCGAAAAATACACTACATAGAAAACTATGTAGTAGCGTGCTATGTAATGCACTTTACTCCAGTCTCTTCGAGCATTTTAAGATAGGTTTATTAAAATTTCAATACGTTTACCAAAAAATAATGTAGCATATCTAACTGATTTCGAATCAAGGAGTAATGATGAAAGATTCAACATATGTAAAAGACTACTATCAAAACGGACTTGTTCAACATGACGCAGCGTTAGAGTTAGTAGAGCTTCTTCCTGTTAATTCATCTTACGTTCTTGATGTTGGTTGCGGCTCAGGGAAAGTATCTGAACTTTTCTACAAGAAAACAAGTCCTCTAGAAATGATTGCAATTGATAAATCTTTTGAAATGTTCAAGGAAGCAGTTTCCCTTCATAAATCAACAAAGATTAATTATAAAAACTACAATATTGAAAATATTTCTTTCAAAAAAAAGTTTGATGTCATCATTTCCAACTCATCGCTACAGTGGTTTAAAAATATCAAAACATCTCTATCTAATATACAAGCACATTTATCTGACAATGGTCGATTCTATGTACAAGCTCCGTTTCGCCAAAATTGGTGTCCGGAAATAACACTGATGATTGATGATTTTTTTGATGAAAATTACCCTGAACTAAAAAATCACTTTTCTTTCCCTTGCCTTCATTTAGAAACACTTGATGAGTATGTTGAGTTATTTAACAATGCAAACCTCAACACCGAAAAAATCTATAGTAAAACCTTCTCATACAACGTAGATAATTCTGACTTTATTAAAATTTTTAAGTCTGGTGCTATAAAGGCATACTCTAGTGAAGAAAATTTTTCTATTTTACTTCCTCAGGATTTCTACGACAAATTACTCAAGTTTGCCTCAAATTATTACAATAAAAGAGTCACTATCAACATGCCTCGATTTTTTGCTATTTTAAAACAATTTTAATCAAAACTTAATTCTTTTTGATAAATAATTGGTAGTAAAATAAAGCATTGGAATTAAAGCAACTGAAAATATCACTTTTATTTGAAAATTAGAAACAATGAATAAGTAAGTATCTATATCCAATAATTTCTCATACTTAAAAAATGATATCCATAATATAGTAAAGAAAAACTGACTAATTATAGTAGAAAATATAGATCTTAGCCATAGTGCCTTATTTCTTGTTATATACTTTATTCTTCTGAATACCAAAGCATTAATTTGGTCTGCGATTAGTGAACAAATACCATTTATAAAGCAGAGTTTTACCATTCCTCCAAAAACGACTTTTTGGTAATGTTCGTCATTCGATATCGCCGGTAAATTTGATGATACGTAAATCAGGGCACCTGAAGAAAACATCAGCAATGCATTGATCCATAAAGTTTTCCTTGCAGAATAATACCCATATGATTGACATATTGTATCAATAAAAAGAAATGAAAGGCAGAAAAATACAATTCCTCCTGGCTGATTCATTCCTAGTATTTCAACCTCTCTAGGAGCCAAGAGTACCGACATTATCATGCACATATAGAACATACATCTTAATATGCTTAAATATGCCATATTGTTCACTTTATATATTGACATCCCTCCCCACAGCCCAGTTTCTATAACTAGGTCTGACTCATAATTATCTTTGTATAGAGAGCAGAGCTTTAACTTATCTTCATTTTCAAAATATTCTATCATTTGACTTTCAACTATGAACTGAAGAGATGATTTAAATTCCTTTCCTCTTTCATCTGAATATTCAATTTTATTTTTATCTATTTTGTATATGCTTAACTTCATTATATAAACTCTATACTCTTATAATTGTTACTTATAATGTTTAAAACAATCATTCCTATAATTTTATACTCTCTTATATTATTGACTTCTTTTACATCATGTCGATAAAACCATCTTGCAAAGTATTCATCGTTAACTCGTAAGGCAATATAAAATTTATCGGCTTTCTTAATTAAATAGTCTCCATTTACGTTATCAAACTTCTTTGTAGTTATTATTATTGAATCCTTTGTGTACGGAGAGCAGTCAAAACCTTTCCAAGCTTGGAGACCTTCCATAACATTTTCATACCTTTCGTGAACAACTAACGCACCATCATATTCTTGTTCTACTACATCATATATTTTAATCGTACTATCAGGATCAATATCTATAGAGCCTGTTCCTTCAATTAGCCAACGCTCTGAAATTAATAGGTGAGCAGATATTGTCTTTATGAATTTTTTGGGGTTCGATATTTTATTGTTGATTACCCTAGAGATATAACTTTTCGCGACACCTGTTTCACGCTCAATATCTGCTGGTGTTTTTCCCCTTGCATGGATTGCCATTTTTACTCGACTCCCTAGAGTCGTCAGGGTTTGTTTTTTAAATAGCATCCAACTCCCTCACGCGGAACATCTTACTCTTATACTCACTAAATTTCACATGTAGAATGTCATGATGAAACTCACAAAAATAAACTTTTTTACATAGCTATTATTACACAACATTGCATTTTGGTCACTTTCATTTACTCCCAACCCATTGAAAGATAAACATTATCAACCCACCAACAAGAAACATGTTAACTTTGTTGACACATCTTGCTTGTGTTTGTTATTTTCATCAAATACAGATAGCTGGTAACTATCTGTATTTTCTTTACCCGATGGCTTCGCCCCACACTATTTCATGAGGTCAATATGAGTTCGGAACTCAAACCTATTAACACAAGACCTGATACAGGGATAGCCTTTAAGGTGGCTTTTCAACCCAATCAGGTGTTAGAACGCTCAGCCAAGAAAGCAGAGCGAACAAAGAAAGCGGAAGCAAAACTTCGTTTAGAAGATCACTTACTGCGCTTTCCTGATTGGCGTCCGTAACCACACCGTGGTGCAAGGCTCGCCTTTCAGACTCTAGGTGTCACTTAGCCTAGTTCATTCAATTAAGTAAATTTTCCTGCTCGACCTATCGTGGGCTGCGAGGGGCAAGCAGGATACAAGATGTGGTCAAAGGACGTGGCTTCGCGGGCTTGGGAAGACCTTAAAGTAACCTAAAAAAATAACGAGCATGTGAGCGCCATCTGAAAAGAGATTAGGGCAGGCGCTGGCCGATACTGTCAGGGTCGGGAGTATGTCAAGTAGGTCAGTTCTGGCAAGGACTGATTAGCACAGCGAGTTTGTACGCAACACTCACAAGCCCATTGCGTGGTGCGAGCACAGCAACGTGCTCGTTTCCGATGCGTTTTCACAGAGAACGTATCGGAAAACTCGACAGGAGGCACTACCATGCTCAGTATTCTCTTTGCAAAATCTCACTGCGCTGATCCACATCAGTTGGTCGGCCAACCCATCGATGCTCATACGCACATTAAGGCAGTCAAAGTCTACAGAGGGACAGCGAAGCACACGTTGTTTGCCGCTTTAATTGATGCTCCAACCCCCATTACCGCGCCAATACCTCACGCGGAGTTTGAAGGCTTTGCCATCCATTCCGTGATGCTTCGGCCGCGTCCTTCAAAAAAAACAATGTTAACCCCATACTTCGACGCGTGTGGCCGCCAGCAACAGGGTTTAAGCCACGAGCGAAAGCGCAACCTCAAGCGCCGCAGGCAAAAAGACAAGATGACCGCACTTTCTGAGCAAAGTTGGACACGCTTTATTAAACCGAAACACATTTTAAAAGCCTACGAACAATCCTTCTTCTGATATTGCCGCTCTTTTCTGCCAACCATCAGGCCGAAAAAATGCACTATCGTCAGAGCCCCTTGCTAACTCAACCTCTTACTTTAAACCAGTTAGAAAGCCGTCGCTTTCCCCCCATCTGCGTGTAAGCCTGTTGCTTGAGTGCAGCGTTATTTCAATTTGGAGAACCCAACCTATGTCTTTATTTAAAAACATCCAACGCCGCGGCAAACAACTCGCCGTCGCGTCTTTCACCCTAGCGTGCTCGCTCAGCGCCCACGCCTCAAGCACCGGTCTCCCCTGGGAAGACCCACTCTCTAAAATCGTGGACTCCATCACGGGGCCGGTTGCTTTTGGTGGCTCAGTGCTTGGCATTGTAGTCGCGGGCCTCACGCTCGTGTTTGGTGGGGAGATGGACGGTTTTGTGCAAAAAATCATGATGATTGCACTGATTGTGTCAATCATTGTGGGGGCCGTTAACTTGCTGACGATGCTGTTCGGCGTCTCTGGAGCGCTCATTGCTTAAAGGAGCGCTCAATGGACGATGAATTACAGCTCACCCCCATTTACGCGTTTAACCGTGCGCACCTTGTGATGGGAGGCGAGCGCGAGATTGTCATGGTGTCGATGTTACTGGCCTTGGTCTTGATGGTCCTTCAAAACCTCTATACCGCCGCGCTTGGCGTCATCGTGCTGTTCTCGATGCTGGTTATTGCAAGAGCCATGGCGAAAAGCGACCCCATCTTAACCAAGGTGTATAAACGTTACGCCCGCTATCAACGTTATTACCCCGCGCACAGCGTCAAATACCTACATAAACCCAACCAAAAAAGCGCACGCTAATGTGCGCTTTTTCGTTTCCGATACAGGACATGTCTATGTTGTCTATGAAAACCTATCGTGAGCAAGCCAAAGGGCTGCCTGATTTATTGAACTGGGCCGCCTTGGTGGATGACGGCATATTACTCGGCAAAGATGGCTCATTTACCGCAGGTTGGCTGTTCTCTGGTATGGATGTCGATACCGCCACCAACATGGAGCGCAACGCCATGATGAGCCGCTTAAACCAAGCGTTATCCTCATTAGGCACCGGTTACATGGTGCACGTCGATACCAATCGAGAGCTCGCCACCTCCTACCCCGCGCCAGAGCAGTCCCATTTTCAGCACCCAGTCATGCAGATGATGGACGACTCAAGACGCCTTTTTTTTGAATCACAAGGGGATAAGTTTGCTACGCGAAGCGCCATTTTTATTACGTGGCGCCCCACATCAAAACGCCTTTCTAAAGTGACCGATTTACTGTTCGACCATGGCAGCGCCAAGCGCACGAGCATGGCCGAACGCAACCTGACGCTGTTTAAAGACAAAATGGCCGACATTCAGGGCCGTCTTTCTGGCGTGTTTTCTTCATTGACCCGCTTAGGGTTACAAGAGAAACAAGCCCACGCGTTCGATGAGATGCTGGCCTATCTTCGCTTTGCACTGACTGGCGTTTGGCACCCCATTGCTGCCGCCTATACCCCGCTTCCTGTCGATAGCCACATTGGGGGCGTGGAGTGCTGGCCAGGATTTCAGCCAAAAATCGGTGAGCACTATACCAGTGTGATCAGCATTGATGGTTTTCCTGACTTCAGCCACCCGAACATGCTGCACCATTTAAGTTTGATGAACGTCGAGTTTCGTTGGAACACCCGTTTTGTTTTTTTTGATACCAATGAAGCGCACGCGTTGCTGGAAAAAGAGCGCAAAAAATGGGACCAAAAGGTGGTGTCTTTCAGAGATAAGCTGCTCAAAAATCCCGATCCGAAAGTGGATGAGGATGCGCTAGAGATGGTCGCGCAGTACAAGCAAGCGCAAACCGACCTCTCCGCGGGTCGCGTCAATTATGGGCAGTACACCTCGACCTTTATCTTGCGCCACCAAGACCTTGATGTGCTCAGTGAAATGAGCGAGTACGTGGTGAACATTCTCAATAATACGCTTGGCTTAGCGTGCCGAGTCGAAACAGTGAACGCCACCGAAGCGTTTCTTGGCACGCTGCCAAGCGACAGCTTGCACAACATCCGACGCCCTTTATTGAGTACGTTAAACCTGTGCCATTTACTGCCAACGGCTAACATTTGGACGGGCGAAGCCACCTGTCCTTGTCCCTTTTACCCTGAAAACTCACCGCCACTGATGGTCTGCACCGCGGCTGGCAACACGCCCTTTCGGCTCAACTTACACGTCAGCGACGTGGGCCACACCTTGATGTTTGGTCCGACTGGGGCCGGTAAGTCCACCTTTTTGGCCATGCTGGTTGCGCAAATGATGCGTTATCAAGGGGCGCGGATTTTTGCCTTTGATAAAAAATACTCCATGTACGCGTTGAGTCAGCTCAGTGGGCTTCATCTCGATATCGGCGCCAGTGGCTCGCGTGAACAGCCTGCGTTCGCGCCTTTGTCCGATCTGGATTCGGATTTTGAGTGGTGCTGCGACTACGTTGAAAAATTGGTGGTGCTGCAAGGGGAAACCGTCACCAGTGACATGCGCAGCGCCATCTTTAAAGCGCTCAGCGACATGAAAGGCTCCCAGCGCCAATCGCTTTCGGAGCTTCATGCTCAGGTTCAAGATGTTCGCATCAAGGAGGCATTGAAGTATTACACCATCGAAGGGCGCGCCGGGGATTTACTTGATGCGGAAACCAGTACCTTGTCGCTGTCGGATTTTACGGTGTTTGAGATGAACCAACTGATGATCCGAGGTGAGCGCGATTTAGTGCCGGTGCTCGTTTATCTCTTTCGATGTATTGAGCGCCGTCTCGACGGCAACCCCAGTTTTATTGTGATTGATGAGGGATGGGTAGCCTTCAAACATCCTGTCTTTCGCGACATGTTGTATGAGTGGTTAAAAGAGCTGCGCAAAGCCAACTGCCTTGTGTTGCTGGCCACACAATCACTCACCGATGCCATCAAATCCGGAATACTCGACGCCCTGGTCGAATCCTGCCCGACTCAAATTTTCTTGCCAAACGATAAAGCGCCGCAGTTTGCCGATGTCTACCATCAGTTTGGCCTCAATGACAAACAAATCGAACTCCTCACGCACGCCATTCGTAAGCGAGATTACTACATCAGCCAACCGGTCGGAGGGCGTTTAGTGGAATTGTCGCTCGATAAACTGGCGCTGGCGTTTGTGGGCGTCTCGGACAAAAAAGACGTCGCAGGCATTCGCGAACTCGTCAGCGCACATGGGGAAAACTGGTATTTGCACCACCTCAAACAAAAGCACATTTTGGAGGACACATGAAAACGCTTACCCTCACTTTAACGTTACTCAGCGCTGCGACCTTGCCAGTAAAAACCCACGCGTTCTTTTGTTCAAACTGCGCCAATGTAATGCAAATGGCGCAATCGAACATGAGCCAAGCCCAGTCTTATGTGGAGCAAGTTCAGCAAACCATTAACTCGTTAAAAAATTTGGAATACCAAATTCAAAACCTCGAAAACCTAAAAAATCTAGAGTGGGGGGACGTGCAATCGCAGCTGCGCAACCTCAACACCATTGCTGCCCGCGGTCAGTCGATTTCGTACGCCATGGGCGACGTCACTGAGCGCTGGAACCACCTGTTTATTGGCATCGACGGCTACGAGAGCCAATCCATTGAATCGATGAACTCGGTGGAGTCCTATAAGCAGCAAGGCGATGCGCTGCGCGACACCGCTCAAAGCGCCTTAGCGCTGGCAAGTCAAATGAGTCAATATCAAATAGACGACCACCAAACGCTATCAAGTATCCAGTCGCACGTCAGAGGCGCCAATGGCGCCATGGAAATTGCCCAGGCCAACGCCGAGCTGCTGGCTCAGCTCTCCACGCAATTGCAAAAACTGCAAACCTTGATGCAAGCGCAAATCCAGATGCAAGCCACGCACATGGCGGCGACGGCCGACACCACCGAGCGTCAGCGTGTCGCTCAAGAAAAAATGGTCACCCAACCGCTCGATGTAGACCCCACTGACGGCAAAGACTGGTCACAAGAATGGCAACATCCGAGCATGAGCTGGTGAGCCTAGAGGAGCCTTCATATGAGCCGAGCACTACAAGGCATCGCCCACCACTTCGAAAAAGCCGGGTTAGCGGGCTACCTCGATGATCCAGCGGTCACCGAGCTCATGCTCAATCCCGACAAAACGCTGTGGATAGAAAAACAAGGTTGCCCGATGGCACGCGTTGGCACCGTCGCCCCCGAAGACGCCACCCGCATTCTTAATGCGTTGAGTGATTACCATCGCCAAACCGTGACGGTCAAACGTCCCATCTTAGAATGCGAGCTGCCCTTAGATGGCAGTCGATTCGAGGGGCTTGTTCCCCCACTGGTTGAAAATCCAAGTTTTGTGATACGCAAAAGAGCGACCCACATTTTTACCTTTGAGGACTACCTCCAGTCCGGCGCCATGACGCCAGAGGTCGCCGCGCACCTCATCAAGCTCATCGCGGCGCACCGAAACATCGTCACCGTAGGCGGAACCGGCTCAGGAAAAACCACGTTTGTGAACGCCTTGCTGCATCAAATCTCGCTGCTGTTTCCTGATGAACGCTTGGTCATTTTGGAAGACACCAATGAGCTGCAATGCCGCGCCCCCAATCATGTCATCAAACGAACGAGCGTCGAGGCCGATGTGACCATGAGAACGCTGCTGCGAACCACGCTGCGTTATCGTCCCGACCGCATCATCGTTGGCGAGGTTCGAGGCGGTGAAGCGCTGGATTTACTCAAAGCATGGAACACCGGACATCCTGGCGGGCTGGCCACCATTCATGCCGATTCTGCGCGCCAAGGGCTCGCCCGTTTTGAGCAATGCATTGGCGAGGTCTCGCCCCATCAAAATCCGACGTTGATCGCCAATAGCGTCCACGCACTGGTGTTCATGGCAAGAGACCACACTGGACAGCGCCGCGTGAGAGAGCTCGTTCAAGTCAATGGGTTTGATGGTGAGCGCTACGACACCACCACGTTATACGAAGACCAACAGGAGGCCACATGAGAACGCGCATCACTGCCGCTTTACTCCTTTTTAGCCATTCCGCTTTTGCCGCCAACAACAACGCCCTCGACACCATTCTTGATAAGTTCAACCACCTCACCGCCAGTTGGTCGCCCATCATCATTGATGCCGTGACGGGGCTGTTTTGGCTGCTGGTCACCCTCAGCTTTACGTGGTCTGCCATCTTGCTCTGGATGCATCAAAAAGGCCTCGATCATTTTGTTGCTGAGATGTTTGAGCGGGTGATCACCATTGGTTTTTCGGTTTATTTACTCAATAACGCCGTCCCTCTGGCTTGGACCATCATGCATTCTATTCAAGACGTCGCCACGCGCCTATCTGGGGGCACACAAGCGCTGACGCCTTCCAACATCGTTGAAATCGGCATGATGTTAGCCCAGCGAATATGGGAGTCGAGCTCAGGGTTCGATGTCGGAGAGTACATCATTATTGGCTTGTGCGGCCTTATCGTTTTAGTGGTCCTGGCACTGATAGCCGCTCAAATGACCATTCTTATCGTCGGCGCCTACGTCATATTAAATGGTGGGGTCGTCATGATGGGCTTTTTAGGCAGTGAATGGACACGTGAGCATGCCATCAACTACTTCACCACAGTGCTCGGCATGTCGGTGCAAATCTTCATCATGCAACTGTTGGTGATCATCGGTAATGACGTGTTCATCGGTTTTATTGATACGCCGTCAGAAGGCGCCGCGGACTACTTGATGATGGTGGTCATGTCCATCATCTATCTGGCCTTAGTCACGACCGTGCCCAATATGGCATCGAGTCTGACGACGGGACGATTTGTCTTTGATACCGGCCGCGCCGTCAACAGCGCGGCAGGCGCCGCTGGGGCGACCGCAGGCCTTGGCTTAGCCGCGTCCGCGTTACTCAAAGGTAGCGGCACAATGATGGCGAAACAACTGGCTAAGACGGGACTCGGCCAAAAAGCCCAAGGAGGAGTAGCGCAGCTATCCAAAACCGCACCGATGTTAAAAGGCGCCGCCACAGGCGCTGGCGCTTTAGTCAAAGGCGCGGACAAACTCGGCCAAGCCGCATTAGGCGCCATGGCGCAGCAAAGCCCGGTTGGACGCGCGTTCAGCGAGCTTGCCAAAAAAAGCGCGCTGCCCCCCAACAGCCATAAAAAAATGCACGCGGCGATGCACGCTTCGCCCTCCTCGGCAGGACTATCTCCAGACCAAGCGGCAATGCAAGCGGCGCAGCCTGTCACCACCACCTCAAATCATCAGGCTCTGAAAGCGCGATTGCAGCAGCAGCGCTCGCAGCACAGACCCTCTCGAAAAGCATAAGGGAACCCCACGATGTCAGAAAAAAATGACTACTCCATTTTATATCAGCGCGCCCGCGAAGAGTGGGATGAGCGCATCGGCAGCGCAGTGAAAGAAGCGCACGCTTGGAAGATGTTTGCGTTTTTAGCCCTGCTTGTGAGCGCCCTCGCCGTCGGCGGCGTCGGATATATCGGTGCGCAGTCTAAAATTAAGCCCTACGTGATTGGGGTGAAAAATGATGAGGAAATCATTGGCGTGGCCAGCGTCGAGAAGCTGCCCACCTCGCAGCTCGATGCACTCAAAGTCAGAGAGCTAGAGCAGTTTGTTGAAGACATACGCAGCGTGCTTTCTGATACCGAAGCGGCAGAAAAAGCCGTTCGACGCGCGTACGCCAAGCTTATCCCCAACTCCCCCGCTCAAACTCAAATCGCCGAAGCGTTTCAAAAAGAAAACCCATTTGAGAGAGCGACGCGAGAGCTGGTGAAGGTTGAAATTCAAAGCACACTGCCCCTATCCGACAGCACGTGGCAAATCGAATGGACAGAAACCGTCACCGACCGACAAGGGGCACTGCTCGATACGCCACGATTTAAAGCCACCATCAACACCCAAACGATACAGCCCCAGAACAAAACGCAGATGAAGCAAAATCCACTGGGTCTGTGGATCAACGCGTTCAACGATGTACAAATTAAGTAAGGAATGGATGATATGAATACGCCCTTTCTGCGCCTCACCTTATTAGGGGTGGCGCTCTGGAGCAGCGGCGCCCTAGCGAGCCGCGTCCCGGCCATCTCAACCAGCTCACTGATAGAGCTTGCCGCGCCGCTCAGTCCAACCGAGCAAGCGGGGGTTGAGATAGCCAAGCGATGGATAAACGGAACAGACAAGCCCATACGCGCCCCCGATGGCGCCGTCACCTACTTTTATGGCCGCGCTTTGCCGAGCGTCGTCTGCGCGCCGCTCAAAACCTGTGACATTCAGTTAGAGCCTGGCGAACAAATCAGCAAAAACGGCTTAAACGCCGGTGACACGGTCAGATGGAACTTCACCCCAACAGTGTCAGGTCAAGGCGCCCAAGCGGTGACACACATTTTAGTCAAGCCCACCGATGTCAATATTGAAACCACCTTGCAAATTGCCACCAATCGCCGCGCCTATCTGCTCAAGCTCACCGCCAAACACAACGACTGGATGCCTATCGTGAAATTCGACTATCCAGAAACGTTGCAAGTGGCCATGGACTCACTGTATGACCGCCAGCAAAGCGAGAAGCAATCCAAATCCATCGGCAATGGACTCAACATTGACGATCTCGATTTTGACTACGATATCGAAGGCAACGCAAAGTTTGCGCCCGTTCGCGTGTACAACAACAGCGTCAAAACCATATTGGAAATGCCTCGCAGTGTCGCCACCGGCAAGTTGCCCTCACTTTTGGTGATCAATGCCGGCCAGCGCGAGCTCATTAACTACCGATACCGGGATGGTAAGTTTGTCGTGGACGGCCTACCTGACCAAATCGCCCTCTTACTCGGCGCAGGCAAACATCAACAAACCGTGCTCATCAAGCGTAAGGGGGGAGCATGAAACAGTTTTGTCTCATCGTCATGTTACTGCTGGGCGGCTGCGCCAGTTACGAACCGGATCAATACGGCAATTACAATGATGTGGTGTTAACCCCAACGGAAATGCGTGCCATCAGCCAAGACATTGCGCTCTTTCTTCGTCAATCCGAAGGTGCAAGCCGGATAGTGAACCTCAACCATGATGGCAGCGATTTTGCCAATACCTTAATCGAGACGCTCAGGCGTCAGGGGCTTGGCGTCGCACAAGACAATGCCAGAGACTATTTAAGCCTCAATTATCGGGTGAAGCAGCTCAATCCGACTCAGTTTGCGGTCACCGCTATGCTCAGTGATGGCCGAATACTCTCGCGCATCTGGGTGGTCAGTAACCACCACCTTATTCCGCTCAAAACGCGGGCTTATGGGGTGACGTATGACTAAATTCAGCCTCAAGCAAAATCCGCTTTCTGGTGTGGGCTCGGTGCACATCAAAAAAAGCGTGAAAATCGCCGGACTGGTGCTGGCGGGTATGATGGTGGTGCTTGTGGTGTTGGTCATTGCTCAAAAAGGGCAGCGCGCCAGCGCCTCGGCGCCATCCGACACGCCAAGCACGGTCAACACCGCCACCACGGCGTCCTCTTTGGACTCTGTCTTGGCCAAAAAGCCCACCTCATCGGTGGTCAAACCCACACCGATAACCCCGGTTGAAACGGCGCCCGCCACACCGTCAGTTTCCCCCGAGCTCGCCGCGATGAAAAAGCGTCAACTGGCCGCGTTTGAGGCCAGACAAGCGATGCTAACCGAAGCGGTCTATTCAGGGATGAACATTCAGATTGACGACGCGGCGCTAAGGCAAACGACGGCGCCAGCGCCAAGCCGCGAGCTGACGATGGCGCAGCAAAGACTCGACCACGCCAAAAAACAAGCCATGTCAACGCCAAGCGGACAAGCGCTCAGCCAAGGCGGCGCCTTAGACACCACGCTCGCCAGTCAAGCCAGCAAAGACGCGTTTTTGGCAAGCACCCATCAAGCCGGGTATCTCACTGCGCGGCGTGAACTGCCTGCCAGTGAATACGAGCTCACCGTTGGCACGCTGATACCGGCCGCGCTTATCAGCGCCGTCAACTCGGACACACCCGGACACTTGGTGGCTCAAGTCAGTCAACACGTCTACGACAGCGCCACGGGTTCGGCCATCCTTATTCCACAAGGCACTCGGCTCTACGGCACGTACGACAGTCGAGTGGCGTATGGGCAACGTCGCCTTCCAGTGACGTGGTCACGTGTTAATTTCCCTGATGGAACAAAACTTGATATCGGCAACATGGCCAGCTTAGATGTCACCGGCATGAGCGGGTTAACCGGAGAGGTGAACAACCATTACTGGCGCCTGTTTGGACAATCCACCTTATTGGGCGGCATTTCAGGGTTCACACAAGCGGGGGTCAGTGATGGGGATGACGATTCACGCTCCACCGCCGAATCGGTGGCGGATGGGGTCACCCAGCAGTACGCCGAAACGGGCAACCTGCTCATTCGCAAAAACATGAACATCCAACCGACCATTGAAATCGACAACGCCGAGCCATTTTACATCATGGTAAGCCAAGACATCGTCTTGCCGCCTTACTCTTCCATTCGTTAGACACTTCGAGAATCTTTATGAAAACCATGCCTATCGCGATATTAGGAGGGCTCATCACATCTGCGTGTTGGGCGGCGCCCTCCGGCCATTTAAACGATAACCAGCTGGTCATCTCCGGCATACCAGCGCCGCTTCCCGCAAAAGACCATTCGGCCACGCTAAGGCGGGGGGCGGTAGACGTGAGAGACGATATTCAAACGCCTGCGCCTCAAATCGTCAATGTGGGAGAAAAAACCGTACAAAGAGTGAACGTCGAAAAGCGCAAACCCACCGGCTCACTTACTTCAACGCCAACCGTTTTACCCCCCATCACTCCGGCGCACACCAAGCCAACCACCTTCTTCATCAGTGCCAATGAAGCCCCGTACCGAGCCCTGTCTCGTTGGTTGCAAAAGAAAAACCTCACGAAAGTGGCGTTTTCACTGAGCGAAGAAGCGCAAGCCGCACTGCTTCGTCCGGTCAGCAGCAACCTTCATTTTACTGGCACCCTCCCGCAGTCTATTGAAGCGTTAGGTCAGCAGCTTGACATGCCGTTGCGCTTTGATGTGCAGCGTGGGATTGCGGCCATCCATACCCAGCCTGGAATGATTGATGTCCGATGGGTTCATGGTCGTTCGCTCAAAGAAGCCATTGCCAATCTTACCCGCGCCTATCAGTGGCATTGGCGAGAAGAAGGAGAACGACGCTCTTGGATGAGTGAGGATGATTACCCGTTAATGGCCGAGTACGGCATTGTGACACCGCGCGGCGCGTTTGACTTAGCGCTGGACACCGTACTTGAAGGCTACCCCGTTCGCGCAGAGCTTATTCCCGGCTCTCGCCAAATCTTTATCAGAGAGAGACAATGATGAAACCCGCTTACTTTATCCTGCTCATGTTTTCCGTTGTCATGACTGGCTGCGTCAGCCAAGATTATCTCGACCGAAAGGAAAATGCGAAGCACATTCAAAACACCATGGACACTGCACGTAACAAGGCGTCAACGCCACTGGGTAACGTGCAATACCTCAGCAAACCACCCGCCCTGCCGACGCCGATAAAAAAGGACACGTCGCCGCCATGGTTGCAGCAAAAAGTCAGAGTTAAGGCCGACAGATTGCCGCTATCACTGGTGTTATCGAGACTGCTTAGCGGCACCGAGGTCGATATCTCCTTCGATCCTGACGTCGACCCCAATCGCCCCGTCACCATCAACAGCGAGGCGTCCAGAAAGTCGATATTAAATCTGCTCAGTAGCGTGACGCAATATGGCCTCACGCCAGAAGAAAAGAAACTCACGGTTGGCTTTTATCAAACGGAAACCTTCGTGCTCACCCTGCCTTCTGGTGTCTATTCGGGGCAGCAAGGCAGTCAAAGCGAAAGCAGTGGCAGCGCACAAGAAGGTGAAAGCACAAAGGTGGACGGCCAGTACATCACGACCGGATACAATGAGGTCGATGTGGTGTCTGAGGTCGCCGACGCCCTCAAAGCGGTCCTGAATGACGAAAGTGAAGATGACGGCGAGCAATTAGTCGGCTCAGTCAAGGTGGTGCCCGGTCTGACCGCCATCACCGTGCGCACCACACCCAGTCGAATGGCGCAGGTGCATCGAGTGGTGGCGGCTTACCAAAAAGAGCTCGAAAAACAAGTGCTGCTCGATGTTCGCGTTCTGGAATTTCGCTCAAACCTTGGTAAAGACCAAGGCATCGATTGGGATCTCGTGAGAGATATTGGCGATGGCACGTTAAACTTCATCATTCCAGGGACATCGACCACCTCTGGCCTTATCAGCTCAGGCAGTGGTTTAGCGTTCCAAGGCTCTGGAAAATGGGATGGCACCACCGCCTTTATTAAAGCACTAGAACAACAAGGTACGGTATCAACAGATACCCCCATCAGCGTACTCACGCTCAGCGCCCAACCTGCTCGTATCTCGCAAACCGTTGATACCCCCTACCTTTCCGATATCTCTACCGACATCACCGACACCACCACCTCAACGAGCACGACACGCGGTAATGTGGTGGAAGGCATCGATATGATGGTCAATACCAACGTTAAAGATGACTTTGTCTGGATACGCACTGCTGGCAAGCTCACCAAAATCGCGGGCGACAGCACAGAAGTGGTGAACGAGGCCACCTTGCGCTTTATTTCCACGCGCAGCGCTGACTTATCATTCACCAACAAACTGCGCTATGGCCAAACGGTGGTGATTGGCTCAGTGAAGCAACAAACCCAAACCGCCAATAAATCCTCAAGCTTTGGCATTGATGGATTAGGGAGCCAAGCAAGCGGCCAAGAAACCGTTGAAACCTTAGTGCTACTGACCCCAAGGAGAGTGAAATAATGACCACATTCACCCCTACTCACGCGGTAATAAAGGCCGACACGCTCTCAAAATGGCAGCTTTCTCGTAAGCTGCCGGGCAAGTTTAGCCTGACCGTACAACGGGGCCATTGGCTAACCCGGTATGTGAGCCAAGAAGCGGGATTTGCGATAGCTGAGGCCTGGCTGCACAAGCTCGACAGCCATGCGCCTGACCATTGGTGTTTGATGGATAAACACGACCACGACCATGTTTTTTTCATGCAAGTGCGCAGTGGTGTGGTCCGAGAAGCCACCACGCTCAAAATAGACGACATCAACGCCGTCAAACTCTCTCTCAGTGAAAGGCTATATCTCACGCCAGCCGCAGAGGAGGAGCGTTGGCAGTCGTGGCCATGCGAAAGCGTGCCACCACTGGAAGAGCGCGATTGGCGACCTTACCCACTCAAACCCAACAAAAGCGCGACCTTTATTATCAGTGGCGCTTTTTTGATGGTTTGCCTGGCGCTGAGCGTGTGGCTGACCAGTGCGCCGCCTAAACCCGGCACGCCCCAGCCGCACGTGGTGGATGTGTATCAAGATTATCGCCACACCATGACCCAGGCGGTGAGCGCATCAGAGGGATTCAATGACGCGCTTTTGCTCACCAGCATGAGTGCCCTCGCCCCCTCTGGTTGGAACTTAAGCAAGGTGACCCTTCAAGGCCACACCATGGTCGCCATCATCGAGCGCGGTGACGACGGACTCATGTCAAGCGCGAGACACTACTTGGCAAGCCTCGACTCATCGGCGACGTCCATCTTGACCCTCGATGCGCTAACGCTCACCAAACCGGTGGAGGGGCATCTTAACCAGTGGCAAGACGAACTGGCGCCCTATTCACTTGGTTTTCAATTGGTCGATGTGCTCACTGGCCTCGGCTGGCATACCAGCAACAGCAACGAGAGCAAATCCGCTACCGCGAGCACCTTGGATGTCACGTTGAACAAAAACAGTGTCGCGCTCAGTGAGCTCCCCTCTTTAACCACCTTATTTCGTCCGTTGCCGCTGAGCCTTCAAGCGCTGACGCTCACCCCAAACACCGATGGTACTTACCGCGCAGTCATGCGCCTTCAATACATTGGAGAGTAATATGAAAATCACGAAAGCCCATATCCAGATTGGCATTCTGGTGATTGGCGGGCTCGTTGTTGCCACTCTTTGGCTGGCCAAAAATACGCCGACCTCGACGGCGCCACGCTCGATTGAAACGACAAAACCAAGCTGGGTCAATGCAAGCCCTGCGTCCCCGCCGCCACAGCCAGACAACGTCATAAGAAAGCCCAAACCCAAAAGCGTAAGCCCCGCGCTTGTCATCGATGCGAAGGCGCAGCAGCTCATTGACCGCTCAGAAACCTTAGCGCTGGCCAAGCTTGATGCCAACATCGCCGAGCAGCAGGCCAGAGCGCGCAAAGCAACGCGCAGTGAGCCGTCACAAGAGCGCGCTGACTACGTGCCGGCCATCTCGGTGATTGATGATTACGCCCCACCGAGGGCGCCATCAAAAACCCGCACCTTAAAGGCCATTGACCGCTTCACGCTCAGTGGCCTTTTTGTTGACGAGCAAGAAGCGAGCGCCTATCTGAGCTTTGATGGCGGCGCGCCAGTGCGAGTCCGTGAAGGGCAAAGCATTCAAGGTGTGCGTATTACCCACATCAATGCCAATGGGGTTCGACTCATGCAAGGCATCCAAGCCAAAGTGTTAGAAGGTGGACTATGAATCACTTACCAAAGCTCACCAAAGCTGAGGCAGAGACGTTATTAACGCTGTGTCGCGATGATGGTTACACCATCGTCGCAGACGACCTCACCATACAAACCGCGAACCCACACGCGCCCAATCTTGGCCGCATCGTTGATCTGCTGCAAGGCAGCGAAGCAATGTTAGGCAAGTCAGTCATGATTGAAGAAGTGCCTCAAAGCGTCATCGATAACACGCTTTCTACCTTCACTGACGAGCAAAGAAAGGAAGGGATGACACAAGAGGCGACCAATACGGTGGAGCGGTTACTGCTGGCCCTGTGCCAAACCGCCGTCAATGAAAATAGCTCCGATGTCCATGTGCTCACCACCGCAGAAAGTACCTTGTTCTTGATCCGCAGTGTGGGCGTCAGGCGCGTGATCAGCCGCTTTCATAACCAGCAAAGCGCGCAAAATCAACCTCGCCAAGTCGGGCTTTCCTTGATGGACTATGTGTTCTCCGAGCTTGGCGGACAAGACATCAAATACACCATGCCCGCGCAAGACCGTTTTGAGGTCACGCTGACGGTCAATAACGAGCTGCGCGTGTTTGAGTGGCGAGCGGCGCTTATTCCAACCGCAGAAGGACCAAAGCTCACTCTGCGCTGCCTGACACCTCGCGATAAAGCGCTGTCTTTGGAGGACATGGATTTACCCGCGCCTTATTTAAGCACACTGATAGCGATGATCCACAAACGCCAAGGCGGAATAATCATCACCGGCCCAATGGGCTCAGGGAAAAGCTCACTGGTCTATGCGCTCCTCGAAAAAGTGGATCGCATTGCACGTAACGTGCATTCCTTAGAAGACCCCGTTGAGTTTTCACAGCCGTTCGTCAGCAAAACCCAAGTGCAACCTGACGTCGAAACGGTGGAAGGCTCAGGCGTTAAGCTCGACTACGCCTTTTACTGTAAAGAGACGCTGCGTCATGACGTTGACATCTCTAACATCGGTGAAATTCGCGATAACCCGACGGCCGCCGAATTTTGTCGTAAAGCCGAAACCGGCGGCTTGGCGCTGGCCACGCTGCACACCAACAGTGCGCTCGGCGTCCCTCAGACCTTCATACAACAACTCAAAATGCCCGCCGCCATCATTGGTGCGCCCGACCTGATGGCGCTGTTTGTTCACGTGAAACTGATCAGAAAACTGTGTGACTGCGCGTTTGAATTTAGCCAGCACGACAGCGACGAGGTGATCAGTGCTTATCGCGATGCAAATGCAAGCGACAAGCTTGCGCTTAAAGTGCGTCAACTTAAGCAGCTTTGTCATGAAGAGGAGCTAAAGAGCGTCAAACTCTTAAATCCGAAAGGCTGTGATAGATGCACTGGGGATGGCGCAGTGATTGGTGAAATAGGCCGCCTTGTGGTCATGGAGATGATTATTCTCGATGACAAAGACCGAGCGTTTATCGTCAAAGAAGACGATTTAGGGTGGAAAGCGCATCTGCAAAGTCAAGGATGGCCCGACATCAAACAGCACTGTAAATCTCGCATTGTCCGGGGGCAAGTGGACATTTTATCCGCCTCTGAGCAAGTGGATGACCTCGTTCCAACGCCGGTCAGTGACACCTATCGCGCACTCAAGGAGGCATTATGACGCTACTTGGTCGAACCCTTGAGCAGTGGCTGTTTAGCGACAAAGAAAGGCTCGCCTTTTTACAGCAGTGGCAAAAAGCCGATAAGTACAACCTCACCACCAAAGAGTTTTGCCAATCTCTTGTCGATAATGGCACGCCAACCTTCCAGACCATTGGTCTTGCGGGAAAAGCGGCGCCAAAGCAAGGAAAACGCTTTGTCGATGTGCTGGAAGGCTGGTTTCCGAGTGTGGTGTTAAGCTCCATCCGCGCGGCAGAAAGCGCCGGTCAACGAGGCGTTGGCATTCAGACCGCCATCGAGCAATTGCAAGGCGGGGAAAACATTGTCACCAAACTGGTTCAAATGCTGGCCTTCCCTTATGGCTTAACGGTGGGCACGGGGCTCTACGGCGTGTACATCGCCGATAAGATGTTAAGCGCCGTAGAGCATGCCGATGGGATTGGGTTAACGGTTCGCAATCTCGTGGCGGGGTATGGCCCACTTGTCGCGATATTGTCCGCGTGTTTACTCGTGGCCTTAGCCATTGCGCTGCCAAACTGGGCTGGCCCGAGCCGACATATCACGAACCGATGGCCGCTGTTTTCACTTTATCGCGCGGCAGTGGCCGCGACGTTACTGAAAACCTTAGCCAACCTCACTCAATGTGGCATGAAACTTAGCGATGCCCTCACCCAAGCTGAAATTCGCAACAGTGCGTTTGCCAAGATGCACATTCAAGCCATGAAAGACCAGAGTATCGGACAAAGTAATTTGGGGCATATTCTCGATACGCAGTTACTGCTTCCAGACGAACTCAGTGCCATGAAGGTACTGGGTGAGCGCGTCAATTACACCGAACTGCTCAGTCAAAGTGGCGCAAACCATAGCCAGCATGTCGATAAGCAAATCGCCAAGATGAAACTCTGGCTTCCCAAAGCCGGATTGGTCATCACCATTTTGGTGCTGGGCTCACTCGTTATCAGCGCCGCCTATCAACTCTACCTCAGTTTTCAATAAGGAAAAAACAGCATGACATACACAAATCCAACCTCTCGAAAAAAAACGCCACAGGACAATACGGATGAACCCGTGACAGTAAAGCAGACGCATACCCCGTCGTCTGCGCCACCTTCATTTAAAAAGCAATTGGGCGCCTCACTCATGGACTTCATTTTTTGGATGGGTCTCGCGGCCTTGGTGCTCGCCGGTATCGTTGCCATGGCGTCATCTGGGAAAGGACAACTGAAAGTCAACACCACCCTCACGGAAGTGAGTGAAATTCGCCAGGGCGCCGATGCTTGGGTCGGCGCGGGCACCGATACGACCGGCGTGAGCTTGACCGAAATCTGTAAAAAAGGCTACGGCTACAGTAAAGCGACGTGGTGCAGTGCGAACCAATTTGGTGGCACGTACACGGTCACCACCAGTGCCAACAAATCGTTCATTGACATCACCATCAGCAACGTCGATGCCGAAAACATCCTGGCACTGGCCAACAAACTGGCGCCGGTGAGCTCAGAACGCTGTCCAAAAGCGGACTCAAGCTGCACGAGCATTAAAACCTCTGGCTCTGACATCACTGTGACCATGTAATGCAGCGCCAAACTGGCGCCTCTGTGATCTCGTTTTTATTTGCGTTTGCGATAGCCGGCGGTGCGCTGGCTATCACCGTCGCCTTAAGCAGTAGCCTATTGCGACAAGGCGCATTACGAGAAGATTTTTCCTCGGCCATGACGGATGTGTTTACTTATACGGAGCACGCCATCAGTGCGCAATGGGAAGCGTCTGGCTGCCGCGCCCAGCTTATCTCGCCAACGGTGTCGCAATTAGTCAATGACTACGATGCGCCCCGTTACTTATTAACCACCCCTTACGCTATCGCTATCGACCTTCAAACCTCCCCAGGGTCAACATTCAGTGTCGGCATCAAAGTCACCGTCAGCCTCCCACAAGGGATGACGGGTTACTCACTGAAAAAGCCCGCTATGCGGGTCGCACAAGACGTATTTATCACAGGCCGTCGCCTGACACTTTATCGGTCGATGGCCACCATTCAATCCCAGCTGCAACTTCAGTATTTCGATGGTGAAAACGGCTGTATGCAACAGGACTTTTTATGATGAAACACCAACGAGGTCTTGGTCTTCTTGATGTGTTATTTGCTATCGCGTTGCTTGGCCTTGTGTATGCCGGCGTCGCAAAGTGGGCCCTCATCAACAAAGAAAAAAACGCGGCTCAAGACTACCGTAACCGGATTGAGCATGTCGTCGAAGCTCTGCAGAAGTACCAATACCAACAAAAGACCATTAAGCCCCCCGTCGCCGTGATTGACCAGTTTCCAACCAACCTTAACGATCTGGTGACCCCAGACGAACAGTTTTGGATCAACTGCACCGCGGCCGATGAAGCCGCAAGACGCTGCGTCAGACCGGACTACTTGCCTTGGTCTTCGCTACGTATTGGGTATGAGGCGGGCAGAAAAACCGTCACCATCGGCTCGGATTTAAGAGACATCGCTTATGCCCAGTTAACATTCCCACTGTCTGGCAGCGCCATCGCGCCCATCTATCGAGCAAAATGGGCTACCGAACTGCTCAAGGTGCCTTATGCCAAGGCACTCAGTAACGGCGATATTACTGTCATGGTTTATGACCCGCTCCTTTCACAGCTTTACGATGAGTTCTTGCAACGTGATGGCAGCGTTCAGCTCACTGACGACTGGGATGTAGGCGGGGATTACGGCATAACCAACACCAAAGAAGTCACCATCCTTAATTCTGACGGTACTCAAAAGGTTATTAGCCATGGCTTAGTCGATATCTACACAGTCAAGCATCAGGACTGGGTTATAAAGCCATCTTGCCCAACGGGAACTCAGCCTTACATAGCACTTGGTATTGGGAATATCTATATCAGCAAAGAATTTGAGCTCACCGGAAGCCAAAAACCTTACCTGCTTAGCGAGCGTGCTGACGCATGGCAAGTGGGATTAGAAGTCCGAGTTAAATCTCTAATAACCGGAGATTTATCTATCCGAAATGAAGGCGAAGTAACCGCTTTCACTCAATGTAAATAACCAAGGAGAACCATTCAATGAAACATCTATTATTAATGATCGTTTCAGCACTGTGCCTCAACACCAGTGCTCTGGCTAAAGTGACTGTCGAAGACGCCATAGAATCCAACCGACCGTATGCGGAAGCAAATGGTGCGGTTCATATCCCTCCAGATGATAGAGGACTTAGCGGCGCTGAGTTTGATCCAGATGCATCAGAAAACGGAGAGTTTGGAACCTGGGCAACATTCACAGGAAACCCTTACTACATCGAGTCTTCAATGATGTTCAAGGGAGACCCGACAGGACAGCAGTGCACCCCTAAAGGCTCTTATGGCAGCCAAGATTATGAAGATTGCACACACGTTGGAAATGGCGACTTTGATTGTGATATCCGCACCAAATACTACGAGTGCGAGTAGCCGTTAATACACCTTCAAAAGCGCCGTATTTTGACGGCGCTTCTTTTCAAGAATCAAGTATGCCGATCGATCATAAAAATGCGTTTTATAGAACAAATGATCATAGATAAAACAAGATGTTAATATCGTTTCATATGGTTAAATTTGATACAATTCGACTAAAGAAGGAACTCGATTTAGGATAAATTATGCTCAACAAAACTTTTACGTTCATCTCTTTTGCTCTTTTATCCAGTCAAGCGTTTGCGGTTGAAAACGGAACTCCCATAGACTGGTCACAACACGATAATGCGGTTCGATTCGACAGCCAACAAACCGGGCGTCAAGGTTTATGTAGCGGCACCATCATTGCGGGGCGCTACGTGCTAACCGCGGCCCATTGCTTATTAGAAGAAGAACTTGATAGCTTTACTACTGCCGTTGAAAAAAACCACTCATCCGCTAGCTATGTAGTACACGATAATTACTTCGAAGATGAGAGTTTTTCCAGTGAAGATGCTGGATTGGTTATCACGAGCACACTCATTGATTATCACGCCATTCAATTTTTCAACATTCAAGAACACCACAAAGGTGATGCCATCACTGTCATGGGTTTTGGTGGCACCATTGATACACTCAATGCAACCTCCCTAACATTCAGCCACTATCATTGGGCAGACAACTTTTCTATGTATGCTGATGTGGTAAATATTGACTCTCATACAACCACCGGGGACTCCGGTTCTGCATGGACCATCAATAATGAGATCGTCGCAGTACATAACGGTAGTATTTTCAACTCTTCAACGAATGAGCGGCCAACTTATGGTACGGACATTCGCGCTCTACAAGACTTCTTAACGAGCAACATTGATGGATGGCATTACCCAACCTTAGTCGATGCGAATGGAAGAACGACCATCACCGTACAATCTCTACACCAAGGCAGTGTCATCGATTCTGCTTATACAGAGGGCGATGTCACACTCCTTACTCACGAGAGTACCTGTATAACGAAAGGGACAATTTCACCTTTTGAGCAGTGCACGTACGTCATTGAAAGCAATGGTGATGAAGGGAAACTGTTCTTGTCTAACTCTGAATCGGTTCACATCAACAAGCCAGAAGACAATGCCGGTGGCGGAAGTTCTGGCGGTGACAGTGGCGGTTCTTTGGGATTTTGGAGCCTACTCTTACTGAGTATTGCCTCACTACGCCGTAAGTACTAAGATTTCGGATTCATTTGATATTGGCCAGCGCTCACGCTGGCCTTTTTATTGGGTAAGTAAATCTCTACACACCAACTTATCCACAAAAAATATGAACAACTTAGGGATAACTTATGCAAGATACTGATATTAAGCGCTTAACGCCTCCGCCTTTGATTGACCGCTCGGCCATCATCGAACTGATACAAAAAGAGCTCGTCAATTCACCGGAAGACCCTAAGTTCGATTGGATACTCCCTTTGATTCAGAGCACCCTCACTGAGTCAGTTCTCATCCATACCTATGGCAATCAAACCCAAGCGGCGGCGATACTGGGGATACATAAAGGCACGCTGCGTCGATATTATCGAGCACACGCTCATTGGAAAAACAAGAAGGCCAATCAGAGTCAAAACTAACGCTCACCTGCGCCGACGATAAATCACCACGGCATAACCGATGATTAATATCATCAGTCCCGCAGCGACATGAAACCTTGTTGTTGACCACCAAGGTTCGCTGATTAACGCTTCTGTGTCATAAAAAATGGCTAGGTAGTTCAACACTGGTACAAAGCCGAGATAGAAAAAGACGCCAGAGATGGGCAGAAGATATTCCGCCAATGGGTTATGGAACAAGATAAACACAAGAAGCGCAAATGCTATGGTATGGATGTTCAGCATTTCTAATGTCACATCAAAAGGGATGCCAACCCACTGCTTAAAACCATTAGCAAGAAGCAAAAAGTACAAGCCTAGCCCCCCAACAGTCACCCATACCCAATATTGTTGCTTGTGTTTCCCCATCGACGTCTCCGCATTCTTTTATGATAAGTGTAGCGTAGCTACCCGAGCCATCACCTTGTTTTAACGACATAAAAAAACCTCGAACCGAAGTCCGAGGTAGATGCGGAATAATAAGTACATCAATAAAGAGTAACAAGAAGCGATTTTCTAATAGGGCCAAGAAAATCGAGACCTATTGTACCCATCCGTTATATTGCCGTGTTAATCGTATGTCATTTTATTCACAGTTTATCTTATTATTCCCTAGCCATCAGGGAGCGCTTAGAAACATGAAAACCAACGTTTTTCTCACGACGTTTATTGGACTGAGCCTAGTCTACATTCTGGGATTTCGCATTAATTTAACCTCTTCCTATCCGCTAGGTGTGTACCAAATCACGACTTCCCCGCCCTACCAGCGGGGTGAACTGGTCTCTTTCTGTCCCCCTAGTGGCAACGCAATAAACCTTGCTTTAGAGCGAGGCTATGTAAAGCACGGCACCTGCTCAAGTGGCAGCACACCACTCATCAAGAAAATCATGGCCACTCAAGGCGACACCATTACCTTCGATAGTGTTATCAGCATAAACGGTGAAGCACTCACGCAATACCCAATCCATGCTGCAGATAGTCTTCATCGAACATTACCTAAGCCTCAAGACCTCACTCTGAATAAAGGCGAAGTCTTGCTGCTTTCAGATTTCGCTCCCTTTGAGAGCTTCGATGGCCGCTACTTTGGCGCCGTTAGCACTGAGGCCATTCTCGGGCGGGCAACACCCATACTGACTTTTAAAGGAGGTTAGCTTCCTATGATAGACATCACCCCATACACCGACTGCATTTATCAAGTCCACCCGACCACCATCGAACAAGTCATAAAAAACGAATCGAGCTTCAAACCCTTCGCAATCAACGTCAATAAGCTTCCAGGTCATAGCCCACCCAAATTTAAACAGCCGAGAACAAAAGAGGAAGCCATCGACTTGGCGAACTACTACCTCTCTCTTGGCCACTCTGTTGATTTGGGCCTGATGCAAATCAACACAAGCAACCTCAAGGCTTACGGCGTCACAATTGAAGAGATGTTTACCCCCTGCAAAAACATCCAGATTGGCTCCAAAATTCTTCATGAAAGCTACCAACGCGCACTGAAAATAAATCCAGAGCCGGGCGCTGCGCTGCAAATCGCGCTCTCCTATTACAACACTGGCAATCCTAACCGCGGCTTTAGAAATGGATACGTCAAAAAGTACATCAACAGCAGCATCACCCGACGTGTACGCGCAGCACCATCCAGTATCTCAACTCAAGGGCTTTATGATTAGCGCCAGATTTGGGCTGAACATTTCATGGAAATCGCGCTTGTAGAAGGCGCGAAATCCTAACAACTTCCGCTCTTCTCTAACAACATCAAGGATGTGAACGAAATGGACAATGAATTCCCCATTTTAGAATGCGATATCGAGCTGATGAGACGGCTCAATGTGCCAAGCCAAACCACATTAAAACAAGCTTCATCTGAGTTTGCCGCTTATTGGCAACGGGTGAGAAAAGAGGCAGACATGCGTGATAAAACCCCCGTCACCGCATCACACGCAGCGCCGAGTAAAAGAAATGACACCAAACCGTGAATGAATTTCACGCTTGGAGTGTTGGTGCCACCTCTTTCATAACACCCTACCTTCTCTTAATTAACATCTCAATCAAAAAGAGCTCCCCCATGCAATACGTTTTACTTCCCACCTCCAACGACCAAACCTTTCTTGCCGATTGCAAGGAAATCATCGCTATCAAGGAAGGCGTGACAGACCAACCCAAGTTTGATGAATCACACCTCACCTATCGCCTCATGTATGGCGCCTATAAGCCTCAGACCCACGCGAACTACACCGCAGAAGAAGTCAAAGCGGACATCAGCGAAGCCATTGACCAATGGCTTATTCACATTGATGGCAAGAACGTCATCGATTTGGGTATCAAGGCAATTGTGGTTTCAGACAGCGTCATCAAACGCCAATGCAGCACATTAGCCCCTCCAATAGAAACTCAAGATGTGGCCTTTGCCGCTCTGGTCAAGGCACCTGCGTGCTTTGATATTGACAACAGACATTACCAAACCCGCACCGCTTATTTACGTTGGGATGGCATCGATGCCATCACCACACTGATGAATCGAAAAGGGTTGTTTGCCTTCACCAGTGAAGACAAACGCTTCACACCAGAAGAGCCATTAACGAAGAAGAATTGGCGCTACTACGTTGACCATCTGCGGATGCTCAAAGAAGCCCGCCGTGCACAATAGAGATAGAAGAGAGATTAAACAATGCACAGACACAATATTCAAAGGCATACTGAAACTGTCAACCGGTTACTCAATCAATCAGAAATCTTACTCCCAGTAGGGCATCAATTTCGTTGGGCGAACGAGCAAGACTCTCTAGAGGAGCTGTGGTTAATTTGTAGTAGTTTTATCACTGACATCAACGCAGCTCTCATTAACACCGATCCGATTAAACGCTTTACAAGACTAGAATCTCAGATGAATTACGGGGGGATTTTGGTTGATGGACAACCGACACTGTCAATATCAATCCGCCTCAACCATCATGCAATAACAGATGAATGGCTTATCCGATTAAGAGACATACTGGGTGCGATTTACGTCCAAGTTTGTCCCTTTTGCTCACACCATGATGCCCTCTTGTTTCACCCAGAAGGCAACGCTTTAAGTTCATTTTCTCTCACATTAATAGCGAACCAAATTAAAATGCTGTTGCAACTTCCTGAGTTAACGCCATGGTTCAAAACCTATGCTTATCGTTACAGCAGCATGATTGCCGAGCATGGGGCTTGGGTAGCCTCCATAAGCCTTCTCATCTCGCTTGAAAAGTTAAGATGTAATGCAGCCCACAATCGCCATGATATAGCCGCCCCTCTGACAAACGACCTATTGATAACACACATAGACAGCATACAAGAGCTCTTGAAGTGTTTAGATATGCTGACTTCTCCCTTTCTCGTCATAGATGGTCAAATAACGACAAACTTCGAATCTCAATTAAATCAAGACTATTCAGTTCAAAGTTGAGGAAAACACGCCCAGATTTTGATTCCATTTTTTCAATAGGTGGGCCGTAAATAAAGGTGAAAGCTCGATTGTCACTCTTATTCTCAATTGCCTTATTTAGCCGTTTTTCAAGCAGACGTTTTACAGGGTAGTTATCAATTAACCACTTAGGTATAAAAAGAGAAGGGTGTATTTCTTGCCCTTGATGTACGAAAGGCTTACAAAAGGTCAGCAGATAGCTTTGTGATTTTTCAATCCATTGTACTCGGGCCGTTCCCCAATAAATGACCGGACGATCAGTGACAAGTTGTTCTTGGTAATAAACTCCCTTGAATAACGACTCATATGTCCACTTTTCACCTTCGATAGAAACAAAGTTATCAGCCACCGTTCCTTGAGTTCGGTATGCAATGAATTTTGAAACTAAAGGACGAATCGAATATCGACGCTGCGTTGTTGAACGCTTCCTTTTATTTATAGACCGAATTGACGAGTTCGGATGTTGGTTTTGTTGCCGAGGAGAAAAGAAACTGTTAGGTCGTTTGAAGCAAAGCTCATCGGTTTTATCTATATCTTTACTCTGTTTCTCATAAGGTAAAGGCGTTGACGATTTAGAGCGGTTTTCCTCACATCCATCCTTATGCCGAGGCCGCCCTCTATAGTGCGGATGAACTATCCAATCTTGTTCTTCCGCATCAAGATTAATGCAAGTCATGTCCGCACCACAAAATGGACAAATGAACTGTTGCTTATCTCGGATAGCACCACCCCAAAAAAGCTCGTAAGCCGTCTCTGGGTCTAAAAAATCTCCGTACTCAATACTCCAACCTTCTTCGACAGATGCCATCACTTAATCCTATTCCACCCAATTTCAGGCTATTTATTGCAGAAAATATAAACAAAGCCAAGAAAACATAGCAAAAAAGGAGAGTCACAATGACTAACGATAAACCAAACTATGCAACCCTCATTGAGCAGTTAGCCAAGGAAGCTCATCGAGGCTGTGGACTCAGCTTTGAGCTCTATAGCAGACGCTTTCAATCCTCTGTAAATGCACTTCTAGAACGTCTACCTGACGACGAAAAAGAAACCGTGATAGCGCTTGCAGAGGGGCATGGCTACGAGCGTGACCAACCCAATGTTGTACAAAATTCCACGCCAGAATGGGATGAAGACACTCGCTATTGTTCTCACGGCATTGAGCTCGGTTGCTGCCCAGCGGGGTGTGGCGAATGAGTGACGTAACCAATAAAGGAAACAGCACGATGAACTCAACCATTCAGTTGACCGACGAAGAAGAGAAAGAACTTCAAGCATTCGAAGAACAGCAATATCAAATGACTCTCATCAGCGCTCTAGGACCATCGGGATTTACTGAAACCAACGATGAACTTCATGCCTTTGCAGGCAAAGTGGTAGCAGAAGCAAAAGAAACGCTCCAGAAGAAACCAATACAGTGTCGCTTATGGGGCTATCGCCATGATGGATATGAAATGTTGTCTTGTGACTTGTTCAGTGACGACAAGTCACAATGTATGCCTATCACCATCACGGCCTGTCACGAACAAAATTTAGAAGATCTAAACGAGCCTGAGGTGTACGACATGGTGGAAGCATGGCACTTAGCCAGCCTCATCATTCACGGTTTGGACGCTCATATCAAAACTGGACGTCACTGTAATGAAGTGAATGAACAGCTTCTAGCTCGCCCACGGAAAGGAAACGAAACCAACGGTAAGATCAACTTGTGGAAGGATGAACAAACAAAATAAAGGAGACGATGAAACCTGCCCTGAGTTGCGAGAAAGAAACAAGCCACACCGTCACTAGTAACAGTAGTATCAATGCGTTGATATTTCCAGCGCTCGATATCGCGGTGGAAATCATCGCGCCCTGCGAGAGTTAAAACACGATCAACGAAATGCACAGCGCGATAACTTCCGCACTCAGATTAGCACCTCACGAAACTTTTTCCATCCACCGTCTCACTTATCCAACTATCCATCATGAGGAAGACTGGAAACCTCCAGGGTTTATTTCCAGCCGATTGTGGAGAGATGGGTAAGTGCGTGAGCGGCCAAACTCAAACATAACCCCAAACAGGACCATAAAAGGTGAATAGTTATGAGTATTCAGTATTTTCAAACCACCATGCTAAAGCTATTTCAAAAGCTAAAAATCATCGCCCCAGATTTGATCTCAAGTTCACACCTTGATTATCAGATACCTCTAGAAAAACACCTCGATGAGTACAGAGAGTTGCTGTTTGAGATAGAGCACCAAACACACTTCTTCACACAGATAGCGCCGCACTGGTCAAAAAGTCATGCCTCACTGCACGATGATTTTCTTGAGCATCTTCTCGAAAACAAAAGGTCAGCCCCCCGAACCATGCAGCAATATCGCTCTCGTCCAAAACCACCTTTCTTACAAGCGAAGGAAAGCGACAAAATGGAGCAGTGGATCAGATGAAAAATAACCGAACACTCAATTTATCAACCATCACTGGCGCCCTCATTCAGCATGTCGTCAACCTTACATTTGATCAAAGCATCACTACTGGTGAGGTAAACCTTGAAAGAGCAACGCTAATTGAACAGCTAGGGCTTGCTTTACAAATGGATGAAGACGTCAGTGAGTATACCTTCAGCGCGCTCAACACTAACGGATTTTGCGCCCCAAAATACTCTCACGCGTTCATTGCCGCTTTGGCACTTCGTCTTTTAAAAGATGAGGGTAAAAAATCCTTTGAAGATCACTGGTTGCAAACGGAACAATCCTTTGAGGATTGTTATCGTCCAGAGCCACCGTTGAACGAATGCCTTTATAAACTTCATCATCATTATGATATTGGTGATCAGAGTCGATACTTTACGTTTCCAAAACAATGGGTCAACGCCACTGACTTGGCCGTGTATCTACAGTTCAAAGCGGAAGCTTTATTCGATGATGCCATCTGTTTAGATCACCAAACGATCATGAATTTCCTCACTCAATTTGGCGCAAAAGAATACAAAGGAAAACGTCCACCATGCAGCAAAATTGACATGTATAGCGACCGAGAGTTGCGTTGTGGCACTTGGCATGAACTCTATTACCCACCATTTGACAAGGAATATGGAAAGCAAGCCGAATCCTTTTTAAAGCAAGATAAAGCGACGATGGAGCAAGCTATTAAATTGCGTGAAACCGCCCCAAACCCTCAACCTCTTAATCCATAAAAAGAGTATCGACTATGCAAGACATCATCAAAAAACTCAGCACCCCAAGGCAAGCGAAAACGGTGCTCAAACACGCCAGTGTTGAGCAGCTTGAACGCGTCTTAACTGTCATTACTGAGTTCAAACAAGAGAAAGAACTGGAAGCTCAAATACAAGCCGAGCGAGAGCAGCAAGAGCGCCAAGAGCTCGAAGCGATGCGCGAGCAAATCATTAATAAGGGACTCGACTTTGACAAGTTGTGTGATCTAATGAAGCCGAAAAAGAAACCTCGTAAGGCAAGCAAAAGCAGCACCAACACGCCATCAAACACCTACGTTTATGATGACAACAAAACGTGGGATGGCGTGGGTGAGGTGCCAACTGAATTGCAAAGTTTACTCGATGAAGGCTTCGAACTTTCGGACTTTATCGCGCAATCCTAACTTCGTTTTTTCACCTTAACACCGTCTCTTCCCCTCTCTCAATGCGCGCTTCACGCGCACCACTCATTGCGCCATTTCAATCCCCTAGGATTGTTAAATAGCGGTAATGACGAACACGCAACATGACCATCCTTGAGGATGGGACGTGTTGTCCTTTCGTGAACGTATCGTGTCAATTTCCCTTTCAAATTTCAATCCCAAAGGATTGTTAAAGAGAAAGGAAAATTCGATGCACGAGGAGTGAGCGCTTAAAAAAGTCCGCCAGCAAAAACGCGAAATGCGTCGCCGCCAAAGTGTGGATTCCGGCGTTCCACGCCCCACTTTGGCAAGACAAATTGAGCGAAACAGCGCGGGCTTTTTTTCAATCTCAGCAAACGAAAAGCTCTGCTTTGAGTGCGCCTAGATTGCTAGCCCTAATTTCATTCAATCGCCCGAGCGCCCCCTCTGCGGGGCTTGATTGATAATGAAAATTAGGGTCGTAGCGTTCAGCGGAGAACCTGAGACAAGGGAGTCCCCGACCGCCGTTTCAGGCGGGGGAGCCGAAACAAAACGCTCAGCGTCCAGCGATTAAAGCGAGACCTCCCCAGAGGTCGATTTTGTTTTGGGGGCTTGCCCCCGAAAACCGTTGAGTAGGCGAGACCAAGCTCGTCTGGTTAGTTGAATAACGCGAATTTGAGCACAGGAGCTCGCCGACTGCCAAATGAGTGTTAATTCACCTTCCAGAGGGGCTTGGTCTCGCGTAGCGAGGCGGTTTTCGGCCTTTAATTAGAAGGATCAGCACAGGGGCGTCCAGCCCCGAGCATGAGCCTTCTAATTCATTGAAAAAGCGCAGCTTTTGAGATGATTATCCCCTTCGGGATAACCCCATGCCTTGGAGCGTTCAGCGTAAAGGCTTGGGCATCCATCGGCTACTCATATCGGCTACACCCTGTAGCCGATATGAGTAGCCGATAACTGTAGCCGATGATATTCAACTAAGGAGCATCAATATCATGTTTGATATGATCATCAATCCCATTTTAGATCTGTCTTTACTGGCACTCTCTCAACTGTATTTGCTGACGTTTTACTATGCCAGCGTACTCAGTTTTCTCTCCGGTTTGATCTCCCCAACGATCTACTTTGATAAACCGGAAAAAAACGAAAAAGGATCCCTATTGCGACGCCTGTTTATCTTCGTTGCGATCTTACTTTTTTTGCTTGGGACACTCGCCAACGTCACCATCCCAACACTGATTGCTGTGGTGCAAACCGCCAGCTACGTACCCGTTTCAGAATTGGTGTATCCGTTTATCTCGTACTTCTATATTCCGCTGTTCTTCGTTGGTGCGGGCACCCACATTGCCATTCGCCGAGTCGCGACACCACATCTGAACCAGCTTAAATCTAAGTTCACCAAACGCACGCAAATGGCGCGTGATGAACGCACCGACGTGCGCACGGTAAAGCACTTTTTACCGGAAACGCTGGCGTACGATCCCGAAGACTACATTGATCTCAATAAAGGCGTGTTTGTCGGATTGGATCGCGTACATAAACCGCAATACATCCCACTGGCTGACTTCCAAAAACAGCACGCGGACATCATCGGCACCACGGGTGCCGGTAAAGGGGTCGCCTCAGGATTGATCTTGTATCAACTTATCCTTGCTGATGAAGGCGTGTTTGTGATGGATCCTAAAAATGATGAATGGGCACCGCATTTGATGAAGTACGCCTGTGAAAAAGCGGGCAAACCTTTCTACCTGATTGACCTGAATAAAAAAGTGCCTCAACTCGATCTCTTAGCGGATGCAACGCCGGAACAAATCGAAGAGATAATGGTGGCTGGATTCAGCCTTGCCGAGAAAGGCGACGTGGCTGATTTCTATCGTATCGACGACAGAAAAGCGGCCAGAGAAGCCCCAATGAAGGCAACGGAAGAAGAGCGTCAGTCATTCAAAGGACTGTTCAGTTCACTCTATGTTCAAGGTCTTGAAGACACCATCAAAGCGTTCTACGGCAAACTCGAAGAACTCTCGTTAGTCGAGTCCATTAATGCGGTTGGTGGCATGCGACTGCAAGATGTGTTCGACCATGGCGGCTGTTGTTACGTCATTGGCTCAATGCGTAATTCGAAGATATTGATCACGCAGAAGATGATCTTAATCCGTTTATTTCAGCTTGCTGAAATGCGCGACCGTGTGGCGGGTAAGCCGCGTCCCATTGCCATCTTCTTGGATGAATTGAAATACCACATTTCAAAACCAGCGATGGAAGGTTTAGGCGCCGCACGCGACAAAGGCGTGCACATGCTTCTTGCCCACCAATCGATTGCCGATTTAAAAGACTGTCCGGCCGATCTTAACGGTGATGCCGTGGTAGGTGCAGTGGTCGAGAACACCAAGTTCAAATTGGTGTATCGCTTACAAGATCCCGACACCGCCGAATGGGTGTCTAAAATGTCCGGCACCATCTTAGTGGATGACGAGACTCGCTATGTCGAATCCAGCAAAACGCTCAATGAAGTGGTCGATGATAAACGCAACATCAGAATGGCCGAAAGACAATATGTCGATACCAACATGTTGCTCAACCTGCCCAACTTTGTGAGCTATATCTTCACAATGAATGACGTTCCCAAACCATCCTTGATTGCGCCGATCAAAGTACAAAAACAAACCCTCGTCACGTTTGATGAAACACAAGTTCATACCGCCAGTGACGATGAAAAAGTCGAAGAACACAATGAAGCGCCAGCTTCTAAAAAGCGCCAAGATATCGGAGAAGAGAACAACATTGAAGTTGAAACAGCATCGCTCTCAGAAACAGAAACTCTCGACACTAATGAAGAATTTGATCTGGATGCGGTCACTCCTCTGCCCCCTAACAAGAACCCGACAGAGGCAATTCAATCACAAAAGGAAATAGAGGCAGCAGTTAAAACGTTAGAACAACAAATCGAAGGACTCAAAAAATGATAGTCAACACCAGACAATGGCACTCATGGTTTCGCTACATCAAACGAAAAATATTTCTCGGTTCACAACAAGAAGAAAAACGTGTCACGGTGCCTACAACCATTTTGGGTAACAGCCAAGAGTATGCATTAGAAGATATTGAACTGATGGGGATACCGGTTGTTGTCCACCCAATGGACGACAACTGGACACCAAAAAAGAAACCTCAACCTAAACAGGAGGCATTATCCAATGGAACTACGCACTAAACGACTGCTGTCTCTCTGGGATCATAAAACCTACACCAATCGAGCCCGTCCATTAGATAAACCTATTGACGGGCTTTTTGTTTATCAAAGTCTTTTTTCTGTGGAAGCCTTCGCATCACGACCCGCTCAAAACGTGACAACACAACTGGCGAAGGTCACTGCCGAAAGTTTGTTAGAAAAAATACGATCACTACGTGACGACATCAATCAACGCCACCGAAACTTCATTAATAACATCGGCGAACTCGACATCAACACACACTCCACTCAAGCGTTCCAAGAGGCAGAAACAGAACAACGGTTATACACACCTGGCAGTGTCATGCTCATGAAAGTATTTATGGCCGCAGACCGTTATTTCGACACGCTTTACAAGGCAAGATTGAACGGCGAGCTCACCGAAACAGAATACGATCGACGACGCAATAAAATGGCGAAACAGATCACTCGAAACCTCAACCAAGTGAATGTTACCTGTCTTTCTTTTCATAAAGTGCGCAAAGAAGCGGAGGCTTCAATATGAGCCAATTGATCACCTCAAAGGCTGACCGCTACCAAAGACATTATGAAAAAATGGCGACTGTGATCCAATTCCTTAAAGAAGAGTCATACACAAACTTCGAAATTTTAATGCTGCTACTGGAGTACAAGGACAAAAATCCCTTATATCGGTTGCTCAATAAACTGGTAGGCCTTGGCTATATCCACAAACATGAGTTTGAATTTCAAACCGGTAAAATTTCAATCTGGGGGATCACCGATTTAGGACTGATACAAAACATTCAGAACATCAACGAAGATTTTCGTGCGTTCGATCCTTACCGCGTAAAATTCGGTACGCTGGAGCACAAGCTCATGAATCAAAAAGCACAGATTTATTTGCAGCGGAATGGCTGGACGAACTGGCGTAACGCCGATCAATATTCCTTTCGAAAAGAATATGATGTCGAACATCGCCCAGATGCCACCATCACAGCACCTAACGGATTTACCATCGCCATTGAAACAGAGCGCACTCTAAAAACGGTCTCTCGTTATCGCTCAATCCTTAAAAGCCACGTTCTCGCGCAAAAGAAAAAATACTGGAGCGCGGTGTTTTATGTGGTGCTCAATAACGACATTCGCCAGCTATTAATCAAGCGCTTTGACCGCATTGAATACATTCCTTTTAGCGAATCGAAACACCCGTTTGAACATTACCGTTCAAAGCTCGTGCGTATCTTCACGCTCGACGAACTCAAAACCCTCACCCTTCAATAATTTCATCACTCACGCCTCCCTATCGATGCGTCGCATCGAGGGACACTGACATCTGGAGAAAACATCATGCGCGTATTTATTGCAGAAAAGCCGTCGTTGGCGGCGGCCATCTTTAAAGGTCTCGGCGGTGACGTCAACACCGAAAAAAAAGACGGATACTATCAACATGGTCAAGAGGTGGTGACGTGGTGCGTTGGTCACTTACTTGCCCTGTGCGACCCAGAAGATTACAACATTGAACATAAAAAATGGGCCTTGTCATACCTACCTTTGAGCACACACTACCCGCCAAGAATGAAGCCGCGCCAGGGCGCAGCGAAGCAGCTCAAAATCGTGCTGAACTGGATAGACAAAGCAGACAGCATTGTTCACGCTGGCGACCCCGACCCGGAAGGCTGTTTGTTGGTCGATGAGGTGCTGACTTACGCCAACAACACCAAGCCGGTGCAACGTGTCTTGATTGCCGATTTGAACGATAAGCCGGTGAAAGCAGCGCTGGCAAACTTACAGCCGAATGAACACTTCCAACCACTGACCCAAAAAGCGTTAGCTCGCGCTATCGCCGACCAAACCTTCGGTTATAACCTGACTCGCGCCTATACCCTTAAAGCGAGAGAGAAAGGTTTTGATGAAGTGCTCAATATTGGCCGAGTCATTACGGCGATGATAGGCATGATTAACGAGCGCACCCTCGCAAACCAAAATCACCAGAAGAGCTTTTACTACGAGTTATTTGGTCACTTTGATATAGGTGGCAACATAATCAAAGGCAAGCTCATTCCTGATGAAGCATTCGATCTCGATGACAAAGGTCGTATGATTTCGTCACTGGAAGTCGCGGCGACCAAAGAAGCGGACACCGGAGCAAATGCGCATATCTCCAGCATTGAACAAAAAACGGAACACCGCCAACCACCAATGCCATTCAACCTGTCAAAGCTGCAAATTGAAGCGTCAAAGCGATGGGGCTATAAACCGAAAGACGTGCTAGATACTTTGCAAGGGCTGTATGAGAAGCACAAACTGCTGACCTATCCGCGCAGTGATAACCAGTACCTTTCCGATGCGCATCTGGAGAACCGTTCCAGTATCTTTGCGGCCATAAAAGGGACACTGTCACACCTTGATACCGCCATTGAACACGCCGCGACGACCTCTAGTCACAAAGCCTTTAATGCCAGCAAAATAGAAGCGCACCACGCGATTGTACCTACCGAGAAAAGCGGCGCGGGTATCGAGCTTAACGACCGTGAGCGCAACCTGTATGAATTGGTGGCCAAACGCTTTATTGCGTTGTTCTATCCTGGCTCCGTACGCGACAAAGTGGCGCTCGATGTGGATTGCACCGGTCGCTGCTACCGTGCCACCCAAACCACACTCAGCAAACAAGGGTGGGAAGTGCTATTTAAAGGTGAACATCAAGACGAACCGAATCAAAACGCCCTAGATCTCACCTCGATGGTCAAAGGTACGCAAGGCTCGTGTACACAAGTGGATATGGAGCAGCGTGAAACCAAACCACCAAAATACTTTGATGACGCCAGCTTACTCAAAGCCATGACCCAAGCGGCCAAGTTCATTAAAGACCCCGAATTGCGCAAAACACTGGAGGCGAAAGACAAAGACACGGCCGGGGAAAACGGGTCCATCGGGACAGAAGCCACGCGAAGCGGCCATATTGAAAAGGTAGGTAAGCTGACACACCTTGTTCGCTTAGGCAAAGAGAAAGGCTACAAAAACCCGGTCTACAAAACGACGGAAGCGGGACAAGAGTTCTGCGCCCTCCTCCCTGATGAGATTGTACGGCCAGACATTTCCGCTATTTGGGAGGGCAGCTTAGATAAGATTTCGAAGCAGCAACTCAATATTGAATCGTTCTTAAGTGACGTAAACAAGTATATCCATCTCCAAGTCGAGCACGTCAAAACGCACGGTGTGCCTTTCGTGAAGCGCTGCGGCGTGACTTGCCCAACCTGCCAGCAAGGCTCTCTCATTAAACGCCCTGGTAAACATGGACCATTTCATGCTTGCAATCGCTACCCTGACTGTAAGACGACGTTCCCTGACGACAACGGTAAGCCAAACGTCAACCCCAAGCCACGCCAAAGCGTTGTGCCAAGCACAGAAGAGTTCTGCAAACAGTGTGGCAATCCGCTTGTGCGAAGACCAGCCAAGAAAGAAGGATCATTTTGGTGGGGATGCAGTGGCTTTCCGAAATGTAAGGTGCGCTATTTTGACCAAAACGGCAAACCTGACCGTGATCGAGGCGAACTCTAACACTGAACAAACATCACAGCGCGTGATGATGTTAACCTTCCTTCAAAGTGCTGATTTATCTTCGCGCCATGGAAGGTGCTAAGATAAATACACCACCTCCCCATCCAGTACGATAGAGCGTTATCCAAATGCGAGACAATCACGATCCTTGGGTGTGTTTAGAAGATGATGAAGATGACTATGTCCTCGAACGATTTGAGTTGCGAGTTCACGGTCGTAAACCACTCGTTCTCAATCGCCCCTCGTTTTCCAAACTCATGTTCGTCACCCAGCAGTATCTCCACACGTCACAGGAAACCACCAAGCGAATATTAAGAGCCACCATCTTAGACAGTGCTGAGCCCTTCACGGCGGATGAACACTGCCGATTGGTCTCTGCACTCGAAAGGCACTTAGCTGACGTCCATGAATGAAAAAACCCGATAACATAATGATGTTATCGGGCAATTTAGTTAAGCGGCTTTTAAACAGATATCTTGTTCAACTAACGCTTTTAGGTATTGATGTGCTTTACTGGCCTGTGCTGCGGCTTTAAAAATATAACGTTTATCATTTTTTAAAACTTCCAACCAACTCGCAATATAAGATTCATGTTGCACCTTTCCAATGAAACCAAAATCAGCCATTAGAAACGCGGCTCCTAGCTCTGCTATCAACTCTTCAAACGCATAATCTTTGCTACCAAACTTGCCTTTGTTATCTCTATCTAAACGAGTCGAATGACCTGTCCAGTGCGTTAACTCGTGCATAATGGTGGCGTACAGATCGTCCGTAGAATGAAATCGCTGACGCTCGGGGATCACAACTTCATCGGTCGATGGTCGATAGAACGCCTTTTGACCACTGTAGCTGATTTTCGCCCCCAAACTGTCAATAAAACACTCCACTTCATCGACTAATGTGACGTCGTCACGAACAACATTTTCCATGTTATTTTCGCTATCAATGCCATCAATTTGATCGAGGTTGAACACCACATAGGTTTTCAACATAGAGTAGGTGTCATTTTCATCCTTCAGGTCTTTGCTCTTTTTCTCTACTTGTTTGTAAAAGAAAATATGCGTCCCTTTCTCTCCTTTTCTAACTTGGCCACCAAGCGATTTCGCTTGCTTGAAGGTCAACCATTGTGAAGAAGAGAAACGGTTCATTTGAGCACTCATCCAAAGCAGCATGATGTTCATGCCTTGATACTCTTTACCAGTATCAGAATTACTCGGAATGCCTGATGATTGAGTCATATCCCAAGGACAAGACCAGGGCTTTATGCCCAGCTCTAACGCTTCAATGATTTGATTGGTGACGTCTTGGTAAAAGTCTCTGTTTGTTTTTTTTGTAGCCATGTCGCTACTCCTTGAATTAGTAAATTGATGAAAATTTGCTAATTCGGCTGGCTGCGGCCAGTCGAACTGGCGTTGCCTGCGGAGTAGTACCGCTGTAATGATTGGTTGTAGCCCTTTAACGATAAGTCGTTAAAGGGCTGTTTGTTGTCTATTCATATTGTTGTGTTTAGTTAGAGGCAAGCTTGTGTTCGTAGGCTTGCATTTCTAACTCGATATCGATGGCGAACTCTCGAACATCGGCACAAACGGACATCAGATAAGTTCGCTTGTTAACCGACGGTCCTTTTAAAGCAGGAAAACGTTCTTCTGCTTCACACGCTCTCTTATACATTTTGTCCAAGATTTCATAGGCTATCTGCTTATCTAATCTCACGTAATTTTTCATACGATCAAAGCTTAGAAATACAGAAGCAAGAGAATCTGCTTCAATTTGCACTTGAGAATCGACAATCGTTAACGCTAAGTGTTGGTTAGACATAGTAGTACCTCTTCAGAATAGGTTGAGTTGCTTATTCTTCTGGCGCTGCCAGTGAACTGGCAACGCGCGGGGTATCCGCTATTAGTAAGTATTAATGAGTACGTGAGCTCTAACATGAGCTCACGCTAGAATAGGATTGAACACCTTGCTTTATGCCCTCCCAAATATCACGCCATACAGGGAGTGACGAACCACATTTCAAACAGTTAAGGACCACACTGCCATCAGTACCAATCATTATATGATTGTGCGTGGTGGTAGGACACAAGCGGCGGCATAGCCGCCTGAGCGAGCTACGCTCGAAAGCAAAGAGACTTAACCTTCACAGTGTGCTGACAATTCTGCATTACCCTAGTGGTCATGCACTTGCGATCACTCAGACAACTTTTCTCTCGGAATGGCACCTGGGCCATCTACCTCAGTAAACACATCTCTGA
>NZ_JAHGAD010000060.1:0-15071 GCF_030248375.1 Vibrio sp. B181a
CCGCGTGGCGGCTTTGTGTTGCAGCGCCACCCCTTTAAATCCGCGGCGCTGAGCGCGTTTCGCGCCCTGCATGTGGTGACTCGCCGCGGGGAAAGCCGCGTCTATCAGCCGTTTGCGCCGAGCGCTCATGCTGGGTTTTGGCCGCCAAAACCGGTGAGCCCAAACAGCGACGACACCGCCTGGCAAATGCTGTCGCCCAAAACGCAGCGCGATGCCTACGTCTGGCCGCAGTTTGACGACAGCCTCAGCGCCACCGACCCCTACGCCACTCAAATCGCCGATGACGGGCAATACGTCTGGGCGGCGTGGCGGATGTACAAAGGCTGTCAGCGACGCGGCAGCCAACTGATTGCTCACTTTGGAGATTAATATGACTAAGACCGTTTTGTCTTCACTACTTTTCGCCTTGCTGCTGAGCACAAATGTGCACAGCGCCGTCGATGCCGGCGTCAGCGTCAAAGCCGATAATGCCGATGTGCTGCACTACACCCTAGGCGGCGGGCCGGTGATTGCGCTGCCTGCGCGTAATCGCCGCATCAACTCTACCGCGCTGGGTGTCGGCTGGGACATGAACCTGCAGTGCGGGATGCTCGACCCAACCCTTACGGTAGAAAATCAGCTCAACGGCATCACCGATGGCTTCCAAGACATGATGGGCGACATGCTCACCAATGCCACCTCCGCGGTGCTCAGTCTGCCTGGTTACTACCTGCAGAAAAAAGACCCAGGTCTGTATGACTTGATGACCAACGGCGTACTGCAGGGCAAGTTCGATTTTGAGGATGCGCGCAGCTCGTGTGAAGCCATGGTGGAAACCATGGGCGAGATGAACACCGACAAAGCCTACGGCGCTCTGGCGCGCGCCGAAGCTTGGACCCACGCGGTCAAAAGTGGCGATGCGATACAAGCCAAAGAAGACGTGCTCAAAGACATGGGGGATTCAGGCATCACCTGGGTTGGCGGCGCCAAATACGGCGGTCGTCACCAACCGCCGATTAACGCCACCACCGATGCCAGCCGCGCGGGCTTTGCGCTGCTCAGCGATGAAGAGCAAAAAGAAAATGGCCAAGGGCTCTATCAATACTGGGACAGCGAAGAGGCCATGAGTGAGTGGGTCTCGCACGTGATTGGCAGTCAATCCGTGCAAACCGGCATGGATAAAAGCGACACCGACGCCACGCCCGGCATTGGCCTTAGCCAAGAGGTGACGCAGCAAAGCGCTGGCCTTGAAGATGAGCTTCGCCAAGCCATCCAAGGCCAACAAGAGACGGAGCATTTTCCACAAACCCTGGTTGATGCGCTAAGCGAGCGTAAAGTCGATGACCACACGCTCTCACGCATTGCCAGTGAGCTAGCGCTCTCTCACGCGATAGAAAAAGCCTTGTATGCCCGCCGCGCCCTGCTGACGGGAAAATATGAGGTCAACATTGCCCAGCACGAAACCGCGCAACGTGACATTGATGAGGCCGTCACGCGTCTTGAGCGTGAAATTGACATGCTGCGCTACGAAGCGGAGGTCAGGCAGCAAATTGGCACCCGCACCGCACAGGCCGTCGTGGATGACTATCGCTACCAGCGCCCTCAAGCCATCCCGCAAACCAAAAAAAACGAGTCGGTCTTTTTAGACAAAGAACGCTTTGAAAACGAACCTGAATAAGGAGCTTGTTATGTATCTCACCTTTATTAATCGACCAATCTATAGTGTCATTGTTATTGTCTTTATTACCATTTTTGCCATTACATTGGCAGTAACGATAGACACCCAAACGCTGGTCGAGAGTGCCTACTCATTACCGTTAATTCTCTGGCGAGCGCTGACCTATGGATTCATTTTTATCCGAGCTCATAAAAACCAGTATGTCGGCTTAGGACTGCTCTTCATCATCAATGAAGCCTTAGTGTGTGTTTATACCTTTGGAGGTGCGCCATGGTAGTCAACGACCCACTTTCATCCGTTTTGACTCTTGAAGGCTGGTATATCGCAAACAAAATTATGATGGTGCTGAACCAAAGTAATTTGCTGATTTTTGTTTTAACGGTGATCGTCTTCCAAGTCTGGTATGACGTCGCCCAAGAAGGGGAAGATGAAGGCAACAAAGGTTTACTCAGCCTCAATCGTACCGAAACCAAAATGATGTTCGCCTCTTTTGTCTGTTTTTTTGCCGTCTTGCCTATCTACCCTCTCAGCGTTAACACCTTGACCTTTGATCAAGATGCGAGCGAAACCTGTGGCGTTGGCATCACCAACGGCGCAACAAACAGTGATCACAGCACGATCAATGGTGAAGAAGTGTTGGTGCCGGTTTGGTGGGCACTTTGGCACAGTATTTCACAAGGCCTGACGAACGCCGCCGTTTCTTCAATACCTTGTAGCTACGACATCGAGCGCAGCATGCTGCAACTGTCTCAAATTGACATCAAAAGCGAGCAGCTAAGGCAAGAGACGCAGGATTTTTATGAGCAGTGCTTTACCCGTGCACGCTTGGCAATGAAATCCGCCTCGCGTGAAGAGAAAGTCACACAAGATGATTTTGACAACGCCAACTGGCTTGGAGGTAAGTACTTTCTTGGCAGCAATTTAGCTGCGCCTCGCACCACGTATGGCAGCTTACAAGCTGAGCATATTGTGTTCAACTTCCCCTATAACTCAGAGCGCGACGATCCGGTACAGCTGAAATACCGTCGTTCTGCCATTGATCCCAACGCCGCGTATCCAATGTGCGATGAATGGTGGGACAGCACACAAGGTGGACGCAGTGATGGGCAACGCGCGGGATTAAAATGGCGCTTGTTCAATCACGTTGAAGACACGAACCCAAAGCTAGTGCGTGATATCTTTGACTCAGATGGCTTCTTTACCGAAATGCTGGGCATGGAGACTACGCCAGAAGAGAAGGCAGACATGCTGGTGCAACGTGTTCTTAGTGTGGAAAATCAGGCAAGCAGTGGGCGCGTCGTGCGTGGTTATGGCCAGGTACTCGATAAAAGCCTCGATCATGAAGTTCGTGAGGTCTGGAATGGTGTCGCAGGTTGGTTAGGTGTTGAAGTTGGTCATTTACTTACTGGCCCTGCTTTTTTCATTGTTCGAGAGGCGATGCCCATGCTGCAATCAATACTGATGAGCTTTGTGATCATCGCCAGTCCTATTGTACTGACCATCAGCATCTACAACATCAATACTCTGATGTCATTGTCTTTAGTATATGGAGGGTTAGGCTTTTTAACTTTCTGGTGGGAGCTTTGTCGCAGCCTAGATAGCCGTCTTTTAGAATCGGTCTATGCGATGCATGAGAACTTCAACCCTATAACGGGGACATTAAATTACATGGACGATGCCATTCTCAAGTTTGTGATCATCATTTTATACGTCATGATGCCAATGATTTGGTTCGGCTTACTGGGATTTGCTGGTTATAAGGTGAATGCGCTGGGAATTGATAGTGCGGTGGATAAAATTAACAACCAAACGCAAAAAGGGTTTGATTTTACACAAGGGAAAGCATTAAAAGGGATGGGTAACAAGTTGAACTAAGGCGATAGAAGAGGTTATTGATAATAACCTCTTTGGCAATTTTCATTATATTGTTCCTCTGCAGCATCAGCCAAATCATGAAAAATATTACGGTTATTTTTTGATAGTTCTGTCGTAATACTTTCAAAACTGAGTTTCCGTTCATTGCAAAGAGCATTGCGCTCATCTTCGAGCTCAGCATGCAGACGATTCCCTTTGTCTTCTAGATAGGCCTGACGCCATCTTTTTAGAAACGCTAACATACAAGCCTCCTTTATAGATATGGTTAAATTACCGTCACTTTACGCCTTTATGCAGACAGTTGCAAATTGAGCGATTAAAGTTTCGTGTCATCTTCACACAGCTTACCCCCAAATTTTGTGGATAACTGTTTTAATGTTATTAAAAACAGACTATTGAGCAGCCATTCGACAAAATACCTTGAGGTTAAGATCCCCAATGACAGCAAAAATTCACTATGACATTCAACATATTAACGTCAAAAGCGATAAAGAGAGCGCTCAGTTGACCCAGCAGTGGCAGCAGGTGTTACAAATTTGCCGTGAAGAGTCTCTTGGTGAAATGGCACGAGCAAGACTGGCATTTAACCTTGTCGATTACATCACCAGTGAAGATCTGCCGTTTCGTTTGCTCATCACCCGGGCTCCCCAAGCCATGGCGGCCATCGGTGAAGAAGTCAACGTCTATAAAGAACATCGCGTTATCAACGGCAAGCAAAGCGGCATGGTGTATGCCAAAAGTGAACAAATGCTACCAAGAGAAATCCATTATACGGATCAGTTTGTAGCCACGCGTTACGTCGATGGCCTAACCAGGCCGTTATCTTCTGCATCACTCATCGATTGCTTAAAAGCCGGAGAGATCATCACGCCACTCGATGGGATCTTATTTCTCGGCTGTAAGCGCATTGCCAGCGACATATCGCGCCTGAAAAAGTCAGCGCCAGACATGAACATCAATATGAAGCGTATTGATGTTTCAGATAGTTTCACTGGTACATCGAGAAAGATGGCCAGTTACAAACTCAGCTAGGTAACACTCAAGTGTTCTAGCTTGGTGATCACACACAGGTAAAAGCTTAGTCTATGAAGGCTTTGGGCATAAATCATTTAGAGTGGAATACCTAAACAACATCCACTGTATTAGTTTATGTATCTCAACTCGACTGGCAAGAAGTTGCTCCCAACAGACTGTCTATTTCAAATCCACGACGTGAAGGGTAACCCATCTCGTACCATTACTACACGCCTATGGTTAATTGTTGGAGTGAATTTTTACTTTACAGATAAGCTGAGCTCTGTCACAAATGAGCCCAACTTATCTGCTCTGCCATTAGTCATTCACATCACCCTCATGGGTAATGCTTCAATGGCTAAGTGATTAACGATTTTCAGCTATTGAAGAGATAGAACCGCAATCGTTCGGTCTATCAAACGAAGAACTCCCCTTAACATAGTCACTAATCAGCTCGCCAATCTTTGCTACTGTAACCTTATCTGTTGAGATAAAGCCCAAAGGCATCGTCACTGGCAAAGTTTCTGGCTGACAAAAATGATAAATAACGACTGCCACTTCATCTTCAAGATGAAGAATCTCAACATTACCATCCAAGAAACCTTCCGCAATCCCTTTACTATCCTTGTGGAACTGCCCAAGTTCATGTTTCCACTGTTTGGCTACCCTCGAATCCAGCTCGTCGGCCACCGGAACATAGAGCACGGGCTTGTATAGTTGCTTGCCTTTTTTTGTACTCGATCTATCAATGAAGCTGCTTAAACTAGACGTGAATTGTTCACTCTTTGCCCAGTATGAATCAGACGGTGCAATCCAACAAAAACAACTATTGCCTACATCAGCTTTGCTTTTAATACGCTTATTGAGCACTGGAGCCAAAACTTTCTGTAGCTTCTCCCAATTGGTTTTTGAGTAAATAGGGCCAAGGAAAGTCGTTCTGCCTATAACAGAATGTTCCTCCATAGCCTGCATATCTTCTATGTATTTCGGGTTGACCAAATTTGTCTTTGAATCAAACAGTTTCAGCGTATCTTCATCACCTAGTGAAACCATCGACTTAAAAATACTCATGGTATTGTTGAGTGAAGACAATCGAGATAACTCTATCGCCATCAGTTCATGAACATACTCCGAGCTATTTAGCTCTTCATAATCCTCACGTTCAACCGCTTTACCTTCATTGTCCATCTGGAACTCTGTAGTCACCCGCATGGGAAACTGTCGCAGCTTATTTACAGAGTTCACGGTATAGACAGAGGGTTGCTCTTTTCCATCCTGAGCAAGCAAGTTAGATAGGTAGCCCTTATCTAGAATCTGATTAAACTGTTGCTGAAAGTGCTTCTCCACTAACTTTTCGCTTTGAGACGCGTTGCTATCATCAACCTTGAGAGATATCCCAGTTTTCCACTTGTCTTGGATATTCTGGTTGCTGAAGCAACTAAACGTTGCCAAATCAAAGGACAAGGTAACTCCACTATCTTGTACTGTAGAAAGCTGCGGGGTTTCGCCAATTTCAACGAAATAGCCATTCGACTTATCGCTCAAGGTCAGACGGCCATCCGGTGATAGTGTAAGCTCACCGCGCTGGACCAGATCTGAAATCGCTTCCTCTGTCTCACGACGGCTAAGGCCAAAATAGGTCGAAATATGTGCCTTGCTCATTGGTGCAACATGAACAAGCCTAAGCACAAACTCTCTAATAAATGGCAGCCCCTTCTGAGAGACATATGAAAACTGAATGTTAAACCTCTGCGCGGGTAGCAGGAAGTCAACCTCTTGATAAGTAAATTTGTTATCAGACATTATTTCTGTTTCCCACCCTGCTTAGCTGCGATGAAGGTATATCCAGCTTCCTGACCACGCTCAGTCATGTAGCGAACAACGGAGCCTAAAGGCAGCTCTTTATTGCTCCCTTTCCAAATATCTGCATTGCCAACAATCAACAAACGATCCATTGCGCGAGACATCGCGACGTTGATTCGATTTGGTGCTCGCAAGAACCCTGGGCTGTGCTGCTTATCCGAACGCGTCAAAGACAAAATGATGATCCTGTTTTCCTTACCTTGATAGCTATCTACCGTGTCAATTTTGACAATATCTTTGAAGCCATCACTCCAGATTTCCTGATTGAATTTCTGACGCAGTAACCTCTTTTGCTCGGCATACATACAAATCACACCGATAGCTGCTTCATCTTTGCTAGTGAGCGTCGAGAGTTCGTCTACGAAAGCAGCATTCTCTGACACCTGCTTTAGTACCGAAATAATTTGTTCAGCTTCACAGCGGTTATAAATACTTGTTCCACGGTCTCCTAGGTGATGTGCCTTTTGGCCCATACTAGAAGTATCCAACCAAGTCACCATACTGCGCAAAGCTTGCGGTGCATGTTGATAGACGTCTGGGATTGCTCGTTCACCGTTTCGAAGCTTACCGTCATAGAATGTCCTGGATACCAGATCACCGATAGGAGGGGCCATTCGATACTGCGTCAAAAGTGCTGCACTAGCTTGCTCACCATAGGGAGAGTTGAAGGCACGGGCAAAGTCACTTCGCAAAACTTCATCGATCTCAGTGCGCGAGCTGTTAATACCCAATTTCCTTGCTAAAGCCGCCTTATGTGCATCAGAGTAAAGAGGAGGAAGCTGAAGGTGGTCTCCAACTAGCAATACACGTTTAGCTGACTGCATTGCAATGGCTAATTCACTCGCAATCGAGCGCGCAGCTTCGTCAATAATCACCCAATCGTAGACGTTTTCCTGAATGCCAATGTGGCCCTGACCAATGCCGACACATGTACCTGCAACTAGCTGTCTTGAGCGCGCATAAAACTCATCAAAGTTAACCCTCTCTCCTGACAAAACATCCTGCATATCCCGGGATATCTTTGCTAACGCTCTAACTCGACGAGCTTCATCAGGCCTTACGCCATAGTCCCTACTCAGTTTGGAAATCAGTAATTCTTTTGCTTCAGAAACCTTAGATTCCGCATCCAAGCTAATACCGTACTCTGTTTCCAGCTTGGACCGGATTGAAAGATCTAGTTCCACGGAAATCTCTTTCAGTTTTTGTATGTCTTTCTCATCGCTCAAGTCATTGACTTGATATAGCAATGTTTCAAGGTGGTCAATTTGCTTGAACAGTTTAAGCTCGGCCAGAACAACGCCGGAAATGAACTCAGGCTCTAAGCCAATAGCTTCACTCAAAGCTTCAACGCGATACTTGCTCTCAGCATTGAACAATTCACGCTTCTCAGTTGTGATTGCGTTTGAGTAGACATCTTTCAACCCTGGAGAAACAGCACCTTCGCGGTTACTAAATCTAACAACTTCGAGCTCTGTATTCAGGCGAGCACAATGCTTTCTGATCCGTTCAGCCGCGGTATTCACAGCCTCATGTGACTGACTAACAAGCAGGATGCGTTTGGTATTCTGTTTCTCAACCAAATAATGCACAAAAGCAGCAATAAACTCGGTTTTTCCCGTCCCCGGCGGCCCTTGTAGTAAGGAAAGAGGACCATTGTTAACCAACTTGGCAAACGCCTCTCTTTGCTGATCATTTAAGCTAATCTTGTTTCCATGCTGATCTTCACGGTCATATCTGGCAAAGTCAGCATCACTTAACGAGATGCCGTAGTTGAGAGCAGCTTTCTCGCAAGATGGGTCGAAAAGATCCATCAAGTCTGGCAAAGCACACTCTCGATCAAGTAGTCGTTCTAAAGCTCGTTTACGCTTACGATATGATGCACGATCCTGCTTGCTACGGAAGAATACAATATCAGAGTCACTCAACCCGTATGCAGCTGCACGAGTTTTGAATAACCGGATCTCGTTAAGTGCTGACTTCTTAAGTGACACCTCACCAATAAATCGCTCTCCCCCTTCTTGATCAACTAATAGTGCTTCCACTTCATCACTGCTGCTGAAACTGCCAAGAGGATCAACATCAGCAGAGTAAGGAATCAAAAGTTCCCCTCTAGCATCAGCAACAGGTAAAATCTCACCACTGACCTCAACATTTGGATACGACTCGGCCTCAGTATCTAAAATTGCCCGCCACAGCTTCGCTGTCGGAATCTCCAGCGTCTTGGTCAACACTGGCTCCAAAGCTTGCTTATCTAGTCTCGAGAAAGCTTCCTTCAACTCAAGAGTTAATGTGTCTTCAACCTTTTGCTGTTCTTTAGGTGCTACTAACAACTCAATCGCACGGGAAAAAGACTCATCTTCATTGAGCAACTCAGTCAAAGCAGACATCTCTTGCGGCCGACCAGGCATAATCCGTATGCCAGTGCTAATTTCAAATTGGCTCTCATCAATATCCTGTTTGCGGATTGATGACCGCGACCTTGCCGTAAAGCCAACAATCAGAACTTTCTGCTCTCTGCAGAACATTGCAGAAAAGCTGCCGCCTATACCAGTGAAGGTAACTTTGACTTCATTTGGCTTTTTATGATTCGGTTCAACGTTGACATATAGGTGCCCGTTATCAGGAAGGATAGTGATAGCCTCATCTGCGTTACCTGCCGTAATCTGGATCAGGCTTTGCTCTGAAGATTTACCGCTATCTATCGCCTTTTTAAAACGGCCTAGATCTTTAAAACCAAATTGAGGATCATCTAATTCTGCTCGGATCGCGTCTGCCAAGGCAGAATAAGTTTCGGACTCATGCCCCCAAGATAAACCTAGCAACTCACATGACATCTTCATTACTGCAAAGTTGTCACGTTCAAAAGAGGTACAGCCATCGATATATTCAGGGCTATATCTGTGGTTTTTGGGCTCTTCCCCTGAGGGTGAAAAGTCTGGGATATCGATTAAGTAAATAGAGCGACTTTCAGTCTCCAGCATCACATTGCCAGGGTGGATATCGCCGTGAGATATACCAAGACCATGTAAGTGTTCTACTGATGCTACGAACTTTTTAATTAGCTCAATCTTCTCGTCATCAGCAATCAGAACTTTATCCCAAGTCGCTCCTTTCACTTGGTCTGTAACCATGTACAAACTAGATGACTTAGAAGCAATACCAAACTCACGAATTTCAGGTAAGTAAGTCGGTTTAACCGAGGAGAGCTTATCCAACAACTTAAGAAACTTAAGAACTTGAAAGTTCGAGGTAGAGTCATCGCCTTGTCCGCCTGCATTAAGCCAGGCTTTCACCATTCTTCCGCCTGAGACATAGACTTCTTTTTCAGCTGTCTCTACTAAAAAGTCTTCATCTTCCCTGAACTGACGTGAGTGGTTAATCGCATGGCGATACGGATCTAGCTCAGCGTCATCAAAAGTTGGAATAGTCTCTCCTGCAGGTTCGGCTTGCTTCAACGCATCAAAGAACTCTGAAGCTGAAGAGAATTTTGCAGCAACAGCATCCAGCAGGACCTCGGAAAACCAATGCTCATCGCGGAGCATATCATCCTGTACAGTTTCCAAACTCTTAGGAGACATGCGTTTACCGCGTAACAAGTGCCAGGCAACGAGTCCCAATGCATGAACGTCCTGCTGAAAAGGCGTTAAAACTCCACCATCTAGCATATCTTGAGCTTCAACAGCCCCTACTGACAAGAATTTTCGATAATCCCCAACCGTACCTATCGGTTGATGATAAGCGGAGATAAAGTTTGATAGTGCTACCTCTTTTGATGGCGAGATCCACAGACTGTGGTCAGCGATATCCCTATGAGCAATTTTCATCTCGTGCAAGTCACTGAATTTAGCAATCAGCAGCTTGGTGACATTCAGCCGATCTAGCTCAGAGAAGGCCTTGCCATATTTCCCAATAAACTCATTAAAGCGAACATGACCAGGAGGAAGCTCATATACTTCACTGTATTCTGCTGTCACCTCGTCTTTTTGGAAACTCGTCAGTGATCTCAAGCAGTGGTTATATAGGTCTCGATTATGATGATTGATATGTTCTAAGACAACACGCTCACGGGAGACAATCTCCGCTCGGCCTTCAGGAGTGTAGGCCTTATTGCCTTCAACGTGCTTGAACTTCCAAACCCGCAGTAAAGCTTCAGTATTCGTCGAGATCTCTGACCTAGCTAGATACTCTTTATATACCTTCTTCGGATGTTCGAAAATAATGTCTTTGGCCTCGTAGCCATCGACCCGCAAAGACTTCGGAGCAGTTTGCGATCCCAAGAAGAGCTCATCAAACAGTGGGAAGTCTTTGTTTAATACTTGGGCGCCTGGGTGTGGCCTGAATCGAGCGTTGAAGGTTTTACGATCCGCAAGCTTTAGAAAATCATCCAACGAAATAGTATGAAGCAACTGATCTTCGGGAAGTTGGCTAAAATCAGCATCCCCAGTCATCACAACAAAGAAGTGTACGTGAGGTACATATCCTTTGTTGGTAAAGCGATGCGCTAACCTTGACAACTTCGTATCTAAAGTTTGTTTTTTGACACGAGTTGTACTAACAGGGGAACGCTTCATGTTTTTGGTACCTTTGTACCAAATGTCCCCTTTCGCAGTTATCGGTTGGTGGTTCCAGTCTTTCAGTTCGACAATAATAACATTGCAATGGGTAACAATAATTAAATCAAACTCGCCATCGTGATTTTTCGAGTCGACGAATCTAAAACCGGCATAACCCTTCCATGGAAACATTCCGCTGTCAGCGTTACCGAAACTACTTTGTAACTGTTCACGAAGAGAACTTCCCCGAGCTGGCCTTTGTTGTTCATTAGCTTTGCCAGAGAAAGCTACCTTGATTTTTTCAATAGCGGCTACTTCTTGCTCTTGTAAGCCGCCATCCCAAATTTCTATTTCCAACTGAAAGCCTCACAAATTTAGTAGTTTTTTTTATTCTTAAACCGTCTGTTTAACGAAAGGACAGCATCGCAGCCACTCCTCTTTTTTTTTAATGAGGAGTGTATGTCCTAGTTTTTGAATGATTTTACTATATTTCCTTAGTTAAAAAGTTGATTTGGAACAGATGGAAATCTTGAGATGAATAGCCATCGACGTGATTGACACACGTTGTCGTAGAAGTGCCGAAGTTAATAACAAACCGATCTTAAGAATCACCCACGGCAGGAGAGGTAGCAAACATCGAGCAAAGTAGCGCTCTTGCTAGTTAGATGTACTTGCGTTAATTCCACAAATCTTTCAATTAGCATTAGAAAATTTATCGAAAAACATTGAAGTGAGACTGCTCGGACTTGCCTTCTCTAACGCGAAAAAGGGCAAAGACGAGCCGAGCTTCGCTCCTTACTTTCCATGCAGAAGTTTGCCGGTCAGGATCATGGATTTACCGGTTATGATTTAGTGTTTTTAACCACCCAAATGGATCTAAAGTTATTTAAGAGCCATTTCAGAGGTCAAAATCTATTTTGAAAGAGATATGCTGACAGGCTTTCTCGAACAACTCAATAGTGGCCAAGCCTTGCCAGAAAAACAAATGAAACGGTGTCAAAAGTTAGTGCAAAAAACCAACCAAGACGGTGTTTTTATTCACGACACACCAAGCTCACCATAATAGACCAGACAACGTCACTTTTCGATGTTATCAACCCAACCGTCATCCAGCACCAACCGACTCAATACTTTGTCCATCAAGTCTTTGATTTCGATTTTTTGGGTCCCATCTGGCGCATGGTGCTCCGCTGAGCGTTTCGCGTTCGTCAGGCTTTTCATAAAGATGGCTTCGCTGTCCATCATTGTGTGGTTAGCATTAAAGTAGGTGACCTGGTAGGTCGGCATAATGTATCCCTTATGTCACGAAGTGCAGGTGCCAATGTAGCACCGTTTCGTGTTCTCGAGCTCAAGTGGATTGAGGCTCTGACTAAAAACTGACTCGACAAGCGACTGATTATCAACGACTATAAAGATAAAGCGTACATCGTATAATGGCTATTACCTCAGCCTTCCAAGCTGATGATGCGGGTTCGATCCCCGCTGTACGCTCCAATCCCATCAAACTACGCACACTATGACTGAACTTTTTCATCGCCGAACACTCATTAAACAACTGAACACCCTACTCGACCCCACTCGCCATGACATGAAATCAACACCCGATATGTCGTGGGTGCTGCCGATGCTCAGAGACACGTTGTTTGAAGAGACGCTGCGCCTAGCAAACGGCAATCACCGTAAAGCCGCGCAAATGCTCGGCGTGAGTCGTGCCGCCTACGCCAAACACATCAAGCGCATCACGACACTGTAAAAAAAGCAGTAGGCGGCTTTCCACATCCTTGTACGTCCCTATAGCTGTACTCAATGCGCTCACTTTAACCCACAGCCCGAAAAGCCGCAGCGTGAGTGTAAAGAAGATGCTGCGCATTCAGCAAGTCCCCCTCTCACTGACATCATCAGCTTATTACCTCACTCGCAAAAAACGCGGTGGGGAGTGATAACCTTCCGATTAGCCCAATGCTCTGACGCCTTTTACCGGAGTATTTGCCAAATGTCAGGTAACCGATGACCTTGTTTTTGCAAGTGCATGACCATTTGTGATTGGTGGTTTGCATCCTTCGGAGGTTCCACGCCAAACGCCGCCTCTTTACATCGACGCGCTTGTTCGAGGTGGTCGAAGTTCGCCGTGAGCTCAAGCAATGCGGCTTCCACTTGGCGGTGGTTGTAACATCGCGAGGTCAACGTTCGCGCGATGACGCGGAGCCCAAGATGCATGGCCATCATTCGCGTCAACGCCTTCATGATGTCGGCATGGTCGTCGATGCGCCGCTGCTCATAAAAAGGAATAAGGTGAACATAAAACTGCGCCGGTTTGACGTTCATCATTAAGCGCTGGCGAACCATCTGTGACGAGGCGTTGGGAATGCGTTCGAGAATACGGGCAATACGGCGACGCAATAAGGCATCATTACGTGAACTCATGACGATTCAACCTTGGTTGATAAGACCACGTTCATCTTGCCACAGCCCTTCTCCAACACTGCGCCTGTATTTTTGAAGCGCGTCGTATTCAACAAAAAAACCCGTTACCAAAGTAACGGGCGAACATGTGGATACTGGGGTTGCCCCAAAAATGTCATAGACATAACGTCAACTGGTTATTTGCTTTTTCCCAAAGCACCATCAGTATATCGGCAGAGAAGAAAAGTTCGTTGCGTTTCGTTCTCACATTGACCACCACTTACTGAGTGAAGGCGTAACAAAAGCATCACCCGATAAAACAGAGAAACGATAGCGCAAAAAAAAAGCGCCACCGTAAACTGGGTGGCGCGAGTGTCAAACACAGCGAGCAGACAGAAAGAAAAGCGTGGCGTTACCCCGTTCAAAAGTAACCGCGAACACCAACACACAAAAAGTACCAGGTCAGCGCTTCTGAGGTGACGGAAAAAGCAGTGAGCGCCCTATCGTGATAGCCACTCGCGCAAAAAAAACCAGCGACCGAAGCCGCTGGTCAACGTTCACAAAAGGAGTCGTCACAGTCGAATGAACCGACTACCCCGTAAGACCCTGCTAAGCCCCTACGGAGTTGACAGGGGCAGAGTATCACGTCGTCACAAAAAAACGTTGACGTTCCGTCGCAGTCTGAACGCGTATCGATGACAAACTAAACAACAAGAATACCACCACAAAAAAAAGCTCCGACGGAGATGACGGAGCGGAAATAAAACACAACCATTAATGCTAATAATGCTAAAAACAGAGAATTCCATCGTCAACCGATAGGACGACAGGAGATACATAACAACTGTAACGCAACTCCTTGCATGTATTGTTAGTAAAATGTTAGCTATATGCAACAAAGCAAAATGTGTGTTTGCGAATTTGGAAAGGCGGCATTCCATCTTGACAGTCCCGCAGACCTCTTTTACCCTAAATTGGTCAAACGTTGAGCACTGACGCACAGTGTTAAGCACACGGGGTTACTCCCCCTTAAATGGCGTTCTGAAACGTGTCGCGGCTTCTTACTCGATAAGAAGTTGGAATGCATCACTGATAATGCCAGCCTCGGCTGACATTCACCTTCTACCACCCATAGGGAACCTTTCCTGTGGGCAAGTGTTGCCTGATTTTTTACAGGATAAACACATGGACTCTTCAACCCTACTCGATAACCTGATGTTTTGGGGCATTTTTCTACCGGTCTTCTGGCTGGTTTGGAAAAGTCACAAACCTCGCCTGTGGCTTGGTGCGTATTGGACGCTGTTTCAACGCAACCTCATGCCGATACTACGCATGACACTGTCGCGTCAGCGACCATAACCACGGCCATCGAGTCGAATCACTCACCCACTGGGAGCTTATTCCCAGTGGGATGGCTCCTGTTTTATTTGGAGTCTTATCATGAGTCAACCCACCCCACCGCTTTTTGGTCATTACGTGCGCAGTGAACCCTTAAATCCTAAGGACTTCATTGACATCACCCCCATGGCAAAGCAAGCGGGCTTTTACTTTCCGTACACGGGCATCAGTCAACACGCCTACTTCCAGGCGATTGATGTCTCCGATGCGATGGTCATCTGCAGCAAAGACGATTTAACCCGTCAGTTGCTAAAATTGGCTTGGCGCGCGGCGCGTAAAGTGCCGACGCAGTCGCAAGTGGTGTTTAC
>NZ_JAHGAD010000061.1:0-8171 GCF_030248375.1 Vibrio sp. B181a
AGCTCTATCCTGCCAGAGGGGGGGTCGTAAGCACTATTAATGAGTTCAATGGGCAGGAGGTCAGCGAGTGTTTCAACTTGACTGGGTTTATAACTATTGATGATGTCGAGGGCTTGAGAAACGTGCATAAAAAATCCGATAAACAGGGTCTATCGGATTTTTACATACAGGTAGGATCATTCAACTGATCTGCCGATTAAAGTCTTAACTGATCGGCATTAGAGCAAGGCTCTGCCTTTTCTAGAGGGCACTTTTCGTTTCAGAAAAAATAATATCACTGCCGATCGCGAAACATGCTTTCTGGCAAACAGCAAAGTTAACATTAGTTCCTAATTTTAGTAAAAACTCCCTAGCACCTTTTTCAAAAAGGGCATCGCACATAGCATATCCTTTTTCAGTTAGGCCAAAATAAATTTTTGTTGACCTTGTTTCTCTATCTTGCTTGAAAGTACAAACCAAATTTTCATTCTGTACCATTTGAAGATGATAGACGAAGTAATCTTGAATCTTTCCATTTGAGTTAGTACTTAAACCAATCCTTCTGAAGTCTTCAAATGTCATTAATCTACTAAATTTTTCATCTTTATTCTTGTGAGTGTATAAAGCATGCAACAGCTTTAAAAAATATTCCAAATTGAACGTTATCATTACAAACTCCATATCTTTATTAGCTTTAGTATTATCCTTTGGTAAGCATAATAACTAATTTATTTTTATATCACTTAAAGGAATAGGTTTAGAAAAGTAATAGCCTTGCATTTTTTGCACTCCGTTACATTTCAAATGGTCAAATTGCTCTTTTGTTTCAACTCCTTCAGCAACTATTTTTACATCTAATCGATGCCCTAACTCTATGATTGTGTCTAAAACGGTAGAGTTTACTGTGTTTAATCCAATCGTATCGGTAAAACACTTATCTATCTTTAGGTAATCAAAGTTAAGTTCTTGAATAACTGATAAAGATGTATGACCTGTACCGAAGTCATCTATTGCTATTTTTAACCCACTTTTTTTTAGCTCATTGAGAGTCTGTATCCCAGATTTGTCAAGTAGTTGTCTTTCAGTTATTTCGGCTACTAGTTCAATGCCTAGCTTTGAAAACTGTCTTTGATAATAAGTTAACTTGAACAGGTTTTTATTACAAGCAAGATACGTTGGAGGTATGTTCACACTGAGGGATATGTTGCCAGCCTTTTTGGATAAGGCGAGTTCTTTTAATGCCCATTTTAAAATGTAGTCCGTGAGTTCATTTATCAAACCTTTCTCTTCAGCAAGAGGAATAAAAGTATCCGGTCGGATTAAGCCTAATGTTGGATGATTCCAGCGCACAAGAGCCTCTAAGCTCTTTACTTTGCAACTACAAGCATCAACGATTGGCTGATATTCTAGATAAAACTCGGCTCTTCTTAGCCCTTCTTGGAAATCTAAAAATATATTTCCTCTTTGTTTTGTTTTTTTTAATGCCATCTGTGATATTGCGAATATTATAAGTGTAATAATAGTGCTTATTAATACAGCATGGATGATAGAAGTGTAAACAAAGCTTCTTTTTACCTCTATTAGAATGCTATATTTATACTTATTTGAGCTTGAAATGTTATGTATATAGTCTGAGCGAAACTGAGTACGTGCGGGGTAAGTTTTCCCTGAAATATCAACCATCATCTTAGAGATATTAGTTTCATTTATGTCAAATAAGCCTCCAATCAAATAATTTCTATCAATTATGGATATAATGATTCTACCTTCTCTATTCAATGCTGGGCTTATAAATGCTATTGTTCTTTCTGACGGTTTTTCGTCTATATCCCAAAAAACAAGATGGTGCCTTAGGTTGTCGAGTCTATTTTTAACATTGATGCTTTCTTTTATCTTTCCTCTTTTGGAGGAACAGGTCGCGTGGTAGTTATCTATTACGACTAACTCTCTAATATCATTCGAATAAAGGAGGTTATCTTCAATAGTTTGGCAGTCATCTATGTTTTTTATAGCTAGAATGGTCTCCCTTTCTACATTTCTAATTACTTTGTCTATTTTTGTTATGTAGAGGTCTCCCATGCTTTTTAGCTCTGTTCTTATTATTGCTATTGAGATGGTAATTGATGATATTAAGAAAAATAAAACACACACTAAGTAGAGAGGGTTGCTTTCGGTGTGTGTGTGTTTTCCTGTTTCCATTCTTATCTCTCTATTATGGTAACTTTTTCTTATGTTTTTCAGGTTATGTTCATAATTTAGCCTAGCATAGTTTTGTTGGTTAGAAAAATGTAAGTGACAATATTAACACTACATTGACTATTTGTGACTTATGTTGGGTTTAGAGGCTGAGGGATCCCCACATCTTTTCACCGGAACTCTGCCGCACTTATCGCTTTGAGGCCTCCTACGGCTAAGGCCAGATCCTTCACGCTAAATGAGTAAGCTTCTCTTCCTATCAACTCTTTACCGAGAAAAAAGTAGGAAAGTACCCGGCGTGTTCGAATGGTATTTGCTTGAAAATCCTTGTAGTAACCTTTGATATAAGCAACTTTACCTACTACCAACAAAGCAAATTGAGTCAACATGCCTATCATCAATAAGATCTCAATACGCTTGGGACATTCACTACCACTGAAGTTAAGAGCCAACCCATAACGTTCATTTTTAGTATCCCGAAAGCCCTCTTCAATCGACATCCGTTGGGTATATAGGGCTACGACACGCTCTGCAAACCAGGTTTCTCCCGGCAGATTAGAGACGAGCAACCATGGCTCTCTTTCACCTTTGGCATGGGATAAGCTCACCGTATTTCTCTGGGGAGAACCACTCCAGTTTTTAGCTTTACGCCCCTTGGACTTCTTTCTGTCGGTCAGTATGGTATCAAGCTGAGTCGTAAAACGATGAGTCAGTGGATACTGAAGTGTGCCGAGAAGCTAGAGCCACTCATCGCGCTGCTCAAAGAGACGTTACTTGCTCAAGAGGTGCTGTTCGCTGACGAAACCACATTGACGGTCTTGAATGATGAGAGAAAGAAAAGCTACATCTGGTTGTACGGATGTGGCCGCGACCGAGGAGGCGATGCGCAATCACCAGGTATCGTCTTGTTCGATTACCAAGACGGAAGCCGCGGACACCACTGTCCAGCGTCGTACTTATCGGATTACGATGGTTACTTGCATGTTGATGGATACGAAGCCTACGAGAAAACGGAAGCGAAACTGGTTGGCTGCTGGGCGCATGCAAGGCGCAAGTTCATTGAAGCGGAGCAAAGTCAGCCGAAAGGAAAACAAGGCAAAGGTGGCAAAATCCAGTGGGCCATCACGTGGTTCCAGAAACTCTATCGCATCGAACAAGAGATAAAAGATAAACCCGAAGCAGAGCGGTACCGGCAGAGGCAATTAAAGACCTTGCCATTACTGAAGGCGTTCAAAGCTTGGTTAGATAAGTCTGCGACTCAGGTGCTACCTAAGAGCAAGCTTGGGGTCGCGATTAACTACAGCCTCAATCAATGGGAAAAGCTGAGGCGTGTGGTTGATGATGGTCGATTAAGTCTGGATAACAATCGCGCGGAACGTTCAGTACGTCCGTTCACGGTTGGACGAAACAACTGGATCTTTAGCAATACTCACAATGGCGCTCGCGCCAGTGCAGTGTTGTACAGCCTTATCGAAACGGCAAAAGCGAACGACTGCGAACCGTATGAATATCTAGAATACGTACTGCGAGAAATCCCTAAGTTGAAATACGGTGATGATCATCGTCATCTGCTTCCTTGGAACATGCCACAAACCGAACCTCCATCCTCGTAGCAAAATACAGCTCAAATGACAGATACCGCCTTCGTTGGCGGTATCTGTGCTGATGCTTGAAAGTCAATGAGTCGATTCGCAGACGCTTACTCTGGATGCCCCTCAACATCAGGTTTCGATACTTCAATGAATGGTGCCTCTGTTGGAGGTTCTATCAAGTCACTGAACTTACGGCGGTTGTTACCAAACGTTTTGATATTGATGTTATGAAGTTTACAGAACTCGGAGGACGACAGACCGCTACGGTAAAAGTCTTGGACAATATGTTGCCACTCTTGCGGTGTTCTAATTGGGCTTTTGTATCGAGACATGATGGCTACCTGTGAGCTAATTACATTGAGCAGGTAGGCTATCGATCTTTGCTATGTCATTGAAGGTGCAGATTTAAAGACGTGTATGGACACATCCTTTTTTGCAAGTAACAAATTGATGAATATGAAGGTATAACTGCCTACGTGTATTCGGTTTCTTTAATGATGCTTCATTTATGCATCGAACCATGATGGTGTTATCCGCACATTAACTCCCAATCGCTTACACGAGCTATTAACTCTTTGTCTCTATAGGGTTTTGTTGATGTTGGTCTTACCTATTATTCATCTTTTCTTACTAAGCAATTATTGATGTATCACTTAAAATACGTACTTCTTACAGCTATGCCGCTGCGGCTAACGATGTATTGTAATCTTCATTTTTAGCGACTATTGCCCATGAAATCCTTGCTATTTTATTTGCTAAGGCAATTATCGCGACGTTAGCGTGCTTCGTTTGACTAAGTTTCTTAATCCATAAACTCAATGGATCTGCTTTGTCCTTTACATGTCTGAATGCAGATCTTGCTCCATGAACTAATAACTTTCTCAGGTACCCATTACCTCTTTTGCTAATACCCAATAATCGGTTTTGGCCCCCAGTACTATGTTGACGAGGAACAAGCCCCAATGACGCGGCAAAATCTCTGCCTTTTTTAAAGGCACGTCCATCCCCAAGGTCAATAAGTAATGCGCTGCAAACCAAAGGTCCAATTCCTGTGATTTTCATTAAACGCTGGGCTGCTAAGGAATTATTGACACTATTCTTGATTTTATTTGTAATACAATCAATACGTTCATTCAACAGGAGCAACTCGTCATACATAATTTGTAGTAATTCTCTGAATAAATATGACAAGGAATTTTCTGCATCCTCTAACCACAAGGGAACACATTTACGTAAGTGACTGATACCAACTGGAGCAACTATGCCATATTCAGCGGTTAATCCTCGGATTTGATTTGCTTTTGCTGTTCTTTGAGAGATTAACTCTTCCCTAATTCGATGCATTGATTGCAGATCTTGCTGCTCAACTGTTTTAACAGCCACAAACCTCATATTTGGTCTATTTATCGCCTCACAAATAGCTTCAGCATCTACTTTGTCATTTTTATTCGTTTTGACATAAGGTTTAACAAACTGAGCAGCCACGAGTTTTACCTCATATCCTAACTTGGACAGTTCTCTTGCCCAATGATGAGCCGAGCCACACGCCTCCATACCAATGATGGCCGTTTGGGGAGTTCGTTTAACAATGGCATTAATCCAATTTTTTCTAGTGTACTTTCCCTGCCAAATAGTCTTCTCATCTTCATCAACAGCATGAATATGAAATATATTTTTTGCTAAATCGACGCCAACTCGGATAATCTTTGCCATATGTATATCTCGTCCTATTAGTAAGCTAAACATAAAAATGTAGCATTATTGGGGGAGGTGATGTGTCCATGCCATTGCTTACGCTGTAACTATTTATATTCATGGAAAACGAACCGACCTTATTCAAACTGGCTCTGAAACCATTTACGCCACCCCACCACTTGCCGCTGAATCAATTCGAGCTGCTCAGTAAGCAAAACGAGCGCGCCGTGAGATAAAAATTTCAACTCCCACGCCAACATTAACAAACTTTGCACTACGTCCAAATTCGCATTAAGCTCAAACAACCATTCAAAAGCCTTCCGTTTTCCTGTTTTTAATTTTCCATATAAATTAGCTTGAACCGAGCAACGAATGCTTTGGGTAAGCTCATTTAAAATTTGCTCTCCTGTTGTAAATCGAAAAGCCCTTGGTAAATGCTGATGTTGCCCCCAATATAATTTGTATAATTTTTGCAAATCATAGTAGATACGATGATGACGAAACATCTTATTCAAAATCCTAACCTCAAATATCACCATCAGCTTTCTGCTGAACTATTGCATTGTGTGACACTGTCAGGAAGCAGCCAACAAAAGTCCGCAAACGCCCTGAATTTCCCAACGATTTGTTGTGATTTAGCCACTCAAATATTAACCAACACCTATCACCCTAGGCCTTACCATCACTTCGCGATAACAGAGCCTAAACTCAGAGAAGTCTACGCGCCTGATTTTAGAGATCGCATTGTTCAAATGTGGGTAGCATTGCAATTCACACCTATGATGGAGAGGCGACTAATTAACGACACCTACGCCAATAGAAAAGGCAAAGGAACGTTATCGGCAATATGTAAAGCGCAAAAATGCATGCGTCAGCCTCACCATTCTTGGGGGCTTCAGCTAGACATCTATAGTTATTTCAATTGCATTAATAAAGCCACACTCATCAATCAACTGCGCTCGCTCATTGAACGTTCAACGTTAAGCCCTCTTCGCAAATGGTGCTTAACAACAGTCACCGAACTTATCGTGCAACATGATGCAACCGCGCAACCAAACCAAAAAACAGGTAAGCTGCATCTACTAAACAAAATTCCACACCATAAAAGACTTCAATTTCAAAACACTGCTCACACTGGTTTGCCTATTGGTAGTGTGACCAGTCAGTTATTTGGAAATTTTTATCTCAACGCTCTAGACCATTACATCAAACATAACCTTAGTGTTAAGGGGTATATTCGATATATGGACGATTTACTTCTTCTGGCCGATTCACCAGAAAAACTGCAATACTGGAAAGTTCAAATTGAACGCTACCTTCATTCAAACCTGCATTTAAAATTGCATCCTTGCAAAACACAAATATCTTCAGTCGACAATGGATTTGATTACCTTGGCTTTCGTGTTTACCCACACCATAAGCATATTCGAAAAAGCACCATTGATTCATTAAAGAACCGTTTGCGCTATTTCAATACCCTTCTAACATCGAAGGGTTCAGCGCCTAAAACAAAGCCCTCCCGAGGTCTTTGGAGTAAAAAAGACATTCATCAAGCTCCGTTTTACACTCAACTCAAGGCGATGCAATCTACGATAAACAGCTACTATGGACTACTAAACCAAGCCAACCATTGCAAGTTGCGACAAAGCCTTTACCATTGCCATTTTGGCGAACTCAAGCGTTACCTCCTACCAAACAACGCATACTATGAACATTTCACGATTAAAAAAGGACTTTATTTTAATAAGACGACTCCAGAAAATTTATGTTGGCCTGAGACGCAAGACGCGTAGTTCTCGTTGCTCGGGTTGTTGCTGTTGACGTTGCCATTGTTGAGGTTCACGTTGTTGTAGTTCGAGCCATTGACCGTCGCCGACCAGTAATTGTTGTTGGTCGGCCAACCACGAGCGTTTGCATTTATTGTTTATTCGAAGTGTCGCCTTTCGACTTGCTTCCCTTGATAACCCAAAGGGTCATAAATGCCGATAACATACTAGGGCCCGCTCGTTAATGCCGTAACGTTAACGTTCTCTGAGCGCGGCTATTGCCGCTATGCACCCTGTTCTTTCTAAAGTCGTCTTATTAAAATGATGCCGCGTGCTTCACTGCACTCAACAACCAAGCTAGTGAAGAGTCGGAGTCTTTGGTTTCAAGCGCTCTTTTTACTAAATGTTCGGGTAAAAACAATCGAATGTATCGTGTACAATTTGACATTCCGTCGTTCAAAACATCAAAGCTATCATCCAGAAGTGACACGGCATCCATATTTGCCACCTTATTTGTTTGTTCCGCTCTCCATTTATCCCAGCCCGATAAATCAATTTCATCTTTTAGCAAAATCGTATTTTCATTGCCAACGTCAATACCATTCCGAGTTAATGATTCAATAGGCAGTCCACCATACACGATTTCTTGATTACCCAGTTTCTTCACTTTCTTTACTAACACTTTCAGTGTTGGTAAATGAGGCTGTGTTGAAACCCACTGCTGCCATCCAAAAAGCGATTGTTCGTAAAAGCGCACAAACATTCCCTCTTTAATACCGACAATGACTTGGCTGTCTTTTACTAATTCCAACTTATCTTCAATATTCACAAAATAAACTCCGAGAATAAGGCGCCACCCGTAAAGGTAGCGCCCAAAATATTAAAATTTAAACGCTAAACGCTGAACGTCAAACACTAAGGATTTGAGACGCAAGACGCGTAG
>NZ_JAHGAD010000062.1:0-3129 GCF_030248375.1 Vibrio sp. B181a
TCATGCCAGGCGGCAATTCCAGCTCAAAAGTGCGAGAGACAAAGCGCTCCACCTTCAAGGTATCGCCAGATGGGGTAAAGCCCACCTGCAGCTGGCGCTCAATGTCATTGAGTAAATCGGACACACGCCCATTTCGGTCTAACTGCACGCGAGCATTTGGATTGATGCCGGCACCGAACCACGCGTGTTTATCAAATGGCGACAGCACATCGGACAGCACCATGTTAAGCGGCAAGCCAGACGATGGCGTACTCAGACGCACCGTCTTTGATAAATAATCGGTCTCAGTTTGACGAGTGATGGGCGAAAGGCGCACTGGCGGCTGCTCGATGCGCTCGACTTTGGCGGGTGAGTCCGAGCGGCTTTCCTCAATACGAGCGAGCACAGCGTCCGACTCTTGATTGCGCTTGTCGTATTCGTTAAGCCCCAGCGCTTCACAGCCCAGCAACGACAACGTCAGCGCAATCGCAAAAAGCGGTTTGATAGGAAAAGTCATCATAGTGGCATCGCCTCCTTGATATACAGCGTTTTGGTTGCATCAAGGCGCTGCGCTTTGAGTGGGTAAGGCTTAAGCAAGGTGCTCATGGCAGCGCTGATGTCGCCTTCACGCGTCACCAACGGGTACGCAGAAAATGGGTAATCGTCCACGGTCCAAGACGCATCGGTATCCCAGTGCCAGTCATAGTGCTCCGTGGTCGATTTCACGGCGGCTTGCAAGGTCTTTCCGGTGACCATCAACGTTGTCACGCGCTCGCCTCTCCAAGGGTGAAACGCAACCAGGTTAAGAGACGGCTTTGGGTACAGGGTTAATGACGACAACGACGCTTGTGAGGCAGACAGCGCGGCGACGGCTCGTGCTAGTGAGCCGGTTTTGACAAAGTCTTGCGCGGCTTTTTCTTCCAATACATCCAAAAACGCTTCGTCTTGCGCAAAGGCCAAGTGACGGTTGCCATCTTTATAGGCCCAGCGGGTTAACGCGCTGCGATAACTCTCGCCAGCGTGAACGCGATACGCCACCTGCGCTTTTTTCACCGGTGTAGTGCGAGTTGCAGTGGCAACCTTCGAACCTGACGCCTTCGCGCGGGAAGGTTGAGTGCTCGCTCCCCCACCAAACAAGTCGTCGCTTTGCGCCAACATGGCTTGCTGCGATGACGCGGCTAAGGATTGCTTCAGCTGCGGCGTCATCATAATGGCGGACGCTGATGACTCTATAGATGGCTTCGCGGACTGAGGTGTTGGCGAGCGATGCGCGGAGGCAGACCACCCCTTGACCGCTTTTGGTGCCTGCCAAACGTAGCCGTACTTGAGGCGAAAGCCGACTTCACGGCGTACTACATCTTCTTCAAGCACAAACGCTTGCCCGCCCATCACTTGCAGGGCTTGACGCAGACTCATGTGCCCCATATCGGTCTGACCTAATGGCAGGGGCTGAGCGTAAAGCTCAGATTCAGCGTAAGAGGTTGGGGTTCTCAGTGACACGCCACTGCCTGACAGCAAAAACTCCATGCCGTCCTTGACGCTCATTTTGCTCATGACCGGCAATCTGGCCTCAACAGGCACGCCTAGAATATCGGTCATGTTCGCACCCGCCGGGCGCTCGGTGACATAACGTGAGGTGTAGACCGCTGGCTGCGCCGACAAGTCGGGTGCGATGCGGACATTTAAAGGTGGCGGCGCCGAAACGGGCTCAGGGGGCGTTTGACACCCCACCAATACTCCCGCTAACGAACACATAAGCCAGCGCGTTTGCATAACGTCTCTCCTGACAATAAAAACACGTCAACACGCTAGCAAAAGGGCGATAGAAAAATCTCAATTAGAATAGGCGAAAAAATAATTTTTCTAATTAAGATTATTTTCAATCTTTGTGTTATCCTGCTCCATTTTTTTTGATTTATACATTGCGGTCAAAAAATCCCAGAGCAAAACGCCAGCAATAAGCTGGCGTTTTGTGTTTAAGTATTGAGTCAATCATGCGCAGTCTCACTTCTAGTGGGGGCAGCCCATTTCAGCAGAAAGTCCAAACTTAGCTTTCAGGCTATGCCCTGTAAGGTCTAGCGAAATTATGGCTCCTAATATCAATGATACTATTGAACGTTTTTTGAATCTTTCATGCCTAGTTGTTAATAAACAAGTTTCACACGGTGCTTACATAAGCCAACGAGCTATGTTGATAGACTGCCTTAGACAAAGATGGCTGGGAGAAAAAGATGACTACACTCTGTGTATGGGCAACCTATCGACAAAAGATTGCAAAGGCGCACTCACTTCATGATTTAATCAAGCGTAAATACGGCTACACTCCAGGGTTTAAACTCACCTATAAAGTGGAAAATGGGCGCCTCATTACTCAGCGATATAATCGACAGCCTAAAAGACCGAGCGTGGCGCTCGGTCTTGTTCTTGTCGAGCACAAGTGATAACTACTCTTACTCTTGCTTACTCAATTGATAAAGTTCGGCCAAATCACCGGTGATCTTCTCTCCATTCATATCGAGCTTCGTCAGCATCATGTCACTAAAATGATACTGATTTGGGGCATGCTCACCGAGCAACGTGACGGTATCACCAGTGTCATTCCAAGACAGCAAGCCTTCTGTCCGGATCGGGGCTTCCCCTTTTTCCTGATAGTGCTGCTCTAGTGTGTAAGTATTGTCGTCGCTTAAGACCAACGTGGTATCAATCCCTGGGCAATCGGCGCAAGGCAATGTACCGGTGAATGTTCCACTCCAAGCCTCTTGGTTAGATGGCTGTTCGTTTGAAACCAGTTCTGCCTCGTCAATTGCCGCCACAAGCGGCGCTTCTTGTAATGTCGAGTCGGCTTCTATTTCTAAGGGTGCCTCATCAACAGAGGCCTCTTGTGGTTTTTCATCTTGGCAGCCTATTAAGGCCACGCTCATGCTCAGTAAAAGTAAACGAAAAGTGTTCATCCTGATCCTCTTTGTGTTTTTGGTTTATCTCTTAAACCATAGACCCCATTTTGTCATCTGCTTGCCTTTTGGACGATTTTTCCGCGTCAGATAAGGAAGGGCAACAACAACGCGGCGGCGATGAGGTAAACCAAAGCGGTGTACCATTGATGACGTCGGCAATCACAAACGATGAGGCGAATTTCGAATAATGTCTTTT
>NZ_JAHGAD010000063.1:0-34558 GCF_030248375.1 Vibrio sp. B181a
TCTGGCTCTGGCTCTGCAGATGATAGTTCTTGAGCGAGCAAGTCAAGCTCTTCTTCTTGCTCAATAACTTCGACCTCTTCGCCAAGCAAAGCACTGAAGTAATCATCAAGTGCTTGTTCACTGGAGAGTACGTCGTTATTGCTCATCGAACGCTAACCTCTCCAAGTAAATCAACAGTTGCTTGTAAGCAAACACGCCACGACTGCCAGAAGCAAAATGCGATGCAGGCAAATGCTTCAAGCTCGCATCGCGGAATTTGGTGTCAATCGGCACAGCCGAAGTCCACACCTGATTCGGGTAGTCTTTCTTAAGCTGAGTCAGTGTCTGCAACGAGGCTTTGGTGCGCTTATCGTACATAGTCGGAACGATAGTCACTTTGAAGCCACCCGGACGAGACTTTTGCATGATAGTCAGGGTGCGAATCATGCGCTCCAGACCTTTCATCGCAAGGAATTCAGTTTGAACCGGAATCAAAATGCGGTCACTGGCTGCTAGTGCGTTAACCATCATCACACCTAGAATCGGCGGACAATCAATCAAGACATAATCATAGTCTTGAGCGACAGCTTGTAATGCGCGCTTCAAGATCAAACCCATTCCACTGCGGTTGCCCATTACGCGATCTAGCGTAGCAAGCGACATGTGCGCGGGAATGATGTCCATCCCTTCAAGCTCGGTTTCTAAGATCAACGGTTTCACCGTCTCACGTGAAAACGTCTTGAGTTGGAAAAGATCGAACAAGCTTGATGTTACTGCATCCGGATCATAACCAAGATAAGTCGTCAGCGACGCGTGCGGATCGGTATCCACCATCAAAACACGATGACCTTTTTGGCTAAGTAGACCGGCCAATGTCACGGTTGATGTGGTTTTCCCTACCCCACCTTTTTGGTTAGCTACACTCCAAACGATCATGATCTTTCCTACGCTAAGCCCACTTCCACCAGCATGCGCTCTGCAATGCGTTCAAGTGGTAAATCTTCAGTAGAGATGCCTGCTTTCGCAACCGCTTGTGGCATGCCATAAACCACACAGCTTTCTTCATCTTGCGCCCAAATGGTAGAGCCTGCTGATTTCAGCATGCGTGCACCTTCACGACCATCAGCACCCATGCCGGTCAGTACCATCGACAAAACTTTGTCGCCGTAGACTTTTGCTGCCGAGCCGAAGGTTACGTCAACACATGGTTTATAGTTCATGCGGTCGCCGCCATCGATAATACGAAGACGAGCAGCACCAGCACGACCGTCAACCATCATCTGTTTGCCGCCTGGGGCAAGATAAGCCACACCCGCTTGCAGCACATCACCATCTTGCGCTTCTTTCACTTGGATTTTGCATAGCGTGTTTAGACGACTTGCAAATGCCGCTGTGAATGTCGCTGGCATGTGTTGGATAAGCACGATTGGATGTGGATAGTTGACAGGCAAACGAGTCAGAATTTTTTGTAGCGCAACAGGACCGCCAGTAGACGTACCAATTGCTGTTAGCTGATACTTCTTACCTGATGCACGGAATTTCGCTGCCATCGGACGACTTGGCGCAGATGCAGTCGGCGTAGCAGTGCGAGAAGCCAAAGGACGCGCTGTTGAACTGGTCGCAGCAGCCGCTGGTCGCGCAATTGGACGACGCATAAACGCGCGCTTAGACGCAATTTGAATCACTCGCTGTTGAAGCAGTGACACCGCTTCATCACGGTTGCGAGCAATGTCTTCGAACTTTTTCGGTAAGAAATCCAACGCACCCGCGTCTAGTGCGTCAAGTGTTGCTTTCGCCCCATCGTGAGTCAGGGACGAAAACATCAGGATTGGCGTAGGAGACGCAGCCATGATTTCACGAACGGCAGTGATACCGTCCATGACTGGCATTTCAATATCCATTGTGATGACATCAGGTTTGAGAGTTTTGGCTTTCTCAACCGCTTCTCTGCCGTTAACCGCAACGTCAATCACTTCTAGGCGCGATTCTGAGTTGATGATTTCGCTTACGCGACGACGGAAAAAACTCGAATCATCAACGACTAGTACTTTAATCGCCATCTTATTCCTTTTATCGACTCCAGCTTCGCTTAGATGCGCGAAGCTGCAGCGTATTGCTTAAGTAGGTCTGGCACATCAAGAATCAATGCGATGTGGCCATCACTGGTGATCGTCGCACCTGCCATGCCTGGCGTGCCTTGCAATAGATTGTCTAGTGGCTTGATCACCACTTCTTCTTGGCCGATCAATGTATCCACAACAAAACCAACACGTTGGCTGCCGATCTGTACAATAACGACATGGCCGTGGCCTGTACGTTCTTGGACACGAGGAGACTTAGAAGCCAACCAGTTCTGCAAGTAGAACAGTGGGATAGACTTATCACGTACGATGATCGTCAACTGACCATCCACCACGTTAGTACGGCTTAGATCTAAGTGGAAAATCTCGTTCACCGACGCCAATGGCAGAGCGAACGGATGACCGCCAACGCCGACCATCAGTGTTGGAAGAATTGCCAGTGTCAGTGGAACCTTGATGGTGATCTTGGTGCCCTTGCCCAGCTCTGAATCGATATCGATAGAGCCGTTTAGCGTGTTGATCGCAGTCTTCACCACGTCCATACCTACACCACGACCAGAGATGTCTGAGATCTTCTCTTTACTTGAGAAACCTGGTGCAAAGATCAGGTTGAAACACTCTTTGTCTGATAGACGCGCTGCCGCATCTTCGTCCATCATGCCGCGTTTCACTGCGATGCCACGAAGTTTGTTCGGATCCATACCGCCGCCATCGTCAACGATAGCCAGTTCGATATGATCGCCTTCTTGTGATGCCGAGAGAATGACTTTACCAGTACGAGATTTACCGGCTTTCGCGCGGTCGTCTGGCATTTCGATACCGTGGTCAACCGAGTTACGCACCAAGTGGATCAATGGATCCGCTAGCGCCTCTACTAGGTTTTTATCTAGGTCAGTCTCTTCACCGCGCATTTCAAGCACGATGTCTTTATTTAGGTTACGCGCCAAGTCGCGAACAACGCGTGGGAAACGGCCAAATACTTTCTTGATTGGCTGCATGCGCGTTTTCATCACTGCACCTTGAAGGTCTGCAGTCACGACGTCTAGGTTTGCTACCGCTTTCGACATTTCTTCGTCGTTGCTGTTCAAACCAAGGCTTAGTAAACGGTTACGCACCAATACAAGCTCACCAACCATGTTCATGATGGTGTCTAGCGTCGAAGTATCAACACGTACAGTCGCTTCCGCTTGTGGCTTCTTAACCGCTGGTGCTTTCGCTTCTTCTTTCACAGCAACTGGTTTTGCTTCTGGCTTAGGAGCCGGAACTGGTGCTGGAGAAGGCGCAGCCGCTACTGGAGCTGGCTGAGGTGCTGGTGCCAGTTTTGGCGCTTCAGGTACCACATTTTCTGATGCTGGTTTAGTTGCAAAGTCTAATTCTTCGATAGATGGACCTTTACCCGCACCATGCAATTCGTCGAGCAGCTTTTCAAACTCTTCGTCAGTCATCAGATCGCCGTCAGTGGATGCTGACATTGCTGGAGCAGCTGGCTCTGGCGCTTTAGGCGGCTCTACTGGAGCAACATCTGATGCTGATGGGCTCTTACCCACACCGTGTAGCTCATCCAATAGACGTTCAAATTCATCATCAGTAATGTCGCCGCTGTCCGCTGCAGGCGCAGTTGCCTGAACAGGTGCAGCTGGAGCTACTGGCGCTGGTGCAGACGCACCCGGAGCAGAACCTTTACCGTGCAGCTCGTCCAATAGCTTTTCAAATTCGTCTTGGGTGATTTCGTCAACAGAGCCAACGCTTGAAGATGCAGGAGCAGACTCAACTGGCGCAGCTGGTTGCTCGATGACAGGCTCAGGAATCACAAGTTCTGGCGTTGCGACTGGCGCTTCAACTGCAGCGACCACTTCGTCTTCAGACTCTGGTTTGCATAGGCGGTGAAGCTCTTCTAGCAACGCAGGATCTGCCGCGTCTAGAGGTTCACGATCTTGTACCGCTTGGAATTGATGGTTAACCGTATCAAGCGCTTTCAACATGGTGTCCATCAGGCTTGGCGTCACTGAACGTTGACCGTTTCGCAACACGTCGAACACGTTCTCTGCACCGTGACAGGTATCTACCAGCTCCGCTAATGATAGGAAACCAGCACCGCCTTTCACTGTGTGGAAGCCGCGGAAAATCGCGTTTAGGAGATCTTTGTCTTCTGGATTGTTTTCCAGTTCAACAAGCTGCTCAGAAAGCAGCTCTAGGATTTCTCCAGCCTCAATGAGAAAGTCCTGAAGAATATCTTCGTCTAAATCGTAGCTCATACGTTACCTTTAAAATCCAAGACTGGACAACAAGTCGTCGACTTCGTCCTGCGACGAGACCGCATCTTCCCTTTGCTCAGGATTAAGAATTGGGCCTTCTGCTTCGCTTGATTGTTTTATCTTTTTATCTGACGGTTCTGGCAAAACTTGAGTCTGTTCTTCTGGTTTATTGCCAGAAAAGACGGTCAAGATCTCAACCAGGCGATCTTCCACTTCATTGACAAGCGTGATCACGCGACGAATGATTTGACCCGTTAAGTCTTGGAAGTCTTGTGCCATAAGAATTTCGGTCAGCTGACCGCGCAATTCAGTGCTATCACCTTCGACCTGAACCAACAGCTCATCAATACGATGGCAAAGCGCTTTAAAATCGCTTAATTCAATGCGTCCGTGCATGAGTTCGTTCCACTGAGGGCGAACTTGTTGAAGGCACTCATGCAGGTTATCGGCGATAGGCAAACAGCACTCTACCGCGTCCATCGTTTTATTTGCTGCTAACTCAGTTTTATCAATCACGTATTGCAGACGGTCTCTTGCATCAGGGATTTCCGCCCTGGCAATTTCTGTCATGCGTTGATCAATATTGAAGTGCTTAAGTGAATCATGAAGGTCGCGGGTTAATGTTCCGATTTCTTTTAACATCGGATTCCCATCGCTTTCATATATCGAGGCAACAAGCGCATTCGCTTGATCTTGTTCCCCGCTTTCTAGCATCTGAACGAGCGACTTCGCCTGCTCTAGTGAGATCATCCTGAATAGACCCTTTTTTACGTTTAGTTCTTCCTTTTCGCTTTTTTAACGTCAAACGAGCCACCCTTTAGTATTAAGTATTAGGAGTGATGACTCGGTTAACAAAGAGAAAGAAAGAGTTATAAACGTTCGAAGATTTTATCTAGTTTTTCTTTTAGCGTTGCAGCCGTAAATGGCTTAACGATGTAACCGTTAACGCCTGCTTGAGCTGCTTCGATGATCTGCTCACGCTTTGCTTCTGCTGTGATCATTAGAACAGGTAGGTGCTTAAGTTCTGCATCGGCACGGATGTGTTTCAGCAAGTCGATGCCCTGCATACCTGGCATGTTCCAGTCAGTTACAACAAAGTCGAAGTCACCTTTTTTCAGCATAGGTAATGCGGTTAAACCATCGTCCGCTTCCTGAGTGTTATTGAAACCCAAGTCACGAAGCAGGTTTTTAACAATACGGCGCATTGTTGAGAAATCATCAACAATAAGGATCTTCATGTTTTTATTCAAAATTGCCTCCACTGAATCGTAAAATCAGTGTGTTTAGTCATTTTGTGTCCACGCACTGAGCTTGGTGCGTAAACGTTGCATCGCTTGACTCAGTATTTGGCTTACGCGAGATTCGCTTACACCCAACACGTCGCCAATCTCTTTCAAATTGAGTTCTTCGTCATAATAAAGCGAAAGTACTAGCGCTTCACGCTCTGGAAGTTGTTTTATTGATTCAACCAGTGCTTTTTTGAACGATTCATCAGCAACGCCCTTAAATGGGTTGCTGTCATCAGTTTCATCAGCCGGTGAAATCACATCATCAGAGACACCTAAATCTTCAATTCCCACCAGTTTTGAACAGTTTATGTCGGTAAGTGCACTATGATATTGGTCTAGTGTCATACCAAGATGCGCTGCTACTTCTGAGTCCGATGGGTCACGATTTAGTACGCCTTCCAGCTCTGCGATCGCTTGGTTAATTTCGCGATTGTTCTTATGAACAGAACGAGGCACCCAGTCGCCTTTGCGAATGTCATCTAACATTGCACCGCGAATTCGGATACCTGCATAAGTTTCAAAGCTCGCACCTTTAGAACCATCATAATTCTGCTGAGCTTCGATAAGGCCGATCATGCCGGCCTGAATTAAATCTTCTACCTGAACACTCGGCGGTAAACGGCCTAACAGGTGATGAGCAATACGCTTAACCAACACCGAGTAACGTTCAATGAACGCCTGCTGGCTGTTAAATTTGCCATGTTGGTCATAGGTAATCGCTTTATTCACCAAAAGGGTCCTCTGTGAATTCAGTACGATTTAACAGTCTTTCGACAAAAAACTCTAGGTGTCCACTTGGTGTTTTTGGCAGTGGCCACGTCAGAGCTTTGTTCGCTAATGAGCTGATCGCTAAAGCCGCAGGAGAACGAGGGAATGCATCCACAACAATCTTCTGTCTTTTCACGGCTTGACGTACTTTGTCATCCAATGGAATACATGCTACGAGTTCAAGGCTGACATTCAAGAAGCGCTCTGTGACTAGTGTCAACTTTGCGAATAATTCTCTGCCTTCACGGTAGCTTCTGACCATATTTGCAACAACTTTGAAGCGCTGAACCTGGTGTTCTTTACTCAACAGCTTGATTAATGCGTAGGCATCTGTGATAGAAGTCGGCTCATCGCAGACAACAACCACAACATCTTGAGCTGCACGTGAAAAGCTAATCACCATGTCAGAAATGCCCGCTGCTGTATCAATCAGCAGGACGTCCATTTCTTCTTCAAGGCTACCAAATGCACGGATGAGTCCAGCATGTTGAGCGTGAGACAGCTCGGTCATGCTTTGTGTGCCAGAAGTTGCAGGGACTATCTTTATACCATAAGGGCCTTCAACAATCGCATCTTTTAGCTCACATTCACCCGCAAGGACATGCCCTAGGTTACGTTTTGAACGGATTCCGAGCATAACGTCCACATTGGCTAGACCTAGGTCAGCATCGAGAACCATCACCTTTTTGCCTTGGCGTGCCATACAGATCGCCAGACCCAGTGTTACGTTTGATTTACCCACGCCACCTTTACCGCCAGTAACAGCAATTACTTTAGTCAATGATGGTTGTGTTAAGCGACGGAGGCCGCTTGCTTGATCGTGTATCATATTCTCAGTCATAGTAGTCCGCCGCCCTAGAGTCCTTCGCTGTCACTGTTCCAAAAGTGAGGTTCGTTCTCTGTCGACTTCTCTAACAGTTCATTTGCTTTCGCAATCATGTATTTTGGTTGTGCTATCACAATGTCTTCTGGCACGCGCTGACCATTGGCAATGTAGGCCACTGGCATCGCGTTCTGAATCACCACGCTGATGAATTCACCTAAACTCAACGATTCATCAAGCTTAGTCAAAATACAGCCCGACAACGGAATGCGTCGGAAATGATCCAGCGTTTCTTGTAGAACACGACGTTGTGCGGTAGCTGGCAAAACAAGGTAGCTGTGAATCACTTCTCCGCTCTCTTGCATTAGGGTATCAAGCTGCTCAGAGAGTCTTACATCTCGTTGCCCCATCCCTGCCGTATCGACCAAAATCAGTCTTCTGTTTCGTAGCTGATATATAACATCGGCTAACTCGTTAGAATCTTTAGCAACTCTTACGGGACAACCCATAATTCTTCCGTAAATTGAGAGCTGCTCATGTGCACCTATGCGATATGTATCTGTTGTCACAAGGGCGACATTGTCGGCACCAAACTCCATTGCCGCACGCGCTGCAAGCTTTGCAACCGTGGTGGTTTTACCAACACCTGTTGGGCCAAGCAGTGCAACCACACCACCACGCTTCAAGATGTCTTGTTTTGGAATGCTGATTTGATCCGCCACGAGAGAAAGCAGTGCCTTCCAAGCTCGCGCCGGTTTGGTATCTTCTGGAATGTAGCAAGCCATCTGGTCTGCAAGCTCAGGTGATACACCCATGCGTTCCAAACGCTTAATCAACATCGCACGCAATGGCTCACGACGCTCTACCTCTTGCCACATTAAACCTGACACTTGATGTTCCAACAGACGACGAATTGAGGTCATCTCTTCGCGCATGTTCTCCAGCTCACTTTCTGAATCTTCTCGCTCATCCGATGGACGACGACGGTCATAGCGCGTTGGATCCAACTTAGGCGTTGGGCGGTCGAATCGGTTATCTTGTGCAATCAGCTTCGCCAATGGCGAGTCTGGTTGATAGGGTGCTGGCTTCTCTTGGTTATAGCTTTCACGGTGCTTATTTTGGCGCTGCAGCAATGCCGACAGAGAGTCTTCGTTCTCTGCCACATGGTCATCGGATTCTGCTGCCCCGCCGCTGTATTGCTTGAGCATGTTGGCGAAACGTTGCGTCATCGAGCCTGATTTTTCGCTGTTTGCGTTTAGGCTAATTCTGTCTTCATCCAAACGGCGATCTTGATAACGCTCTGCTGCGGATGACGGCAATTGACGTTGTTCGCTATAACGATTTGGTTGAGCTGCGCCACGATTAGGAAGAGAGTGTGCTTGCGAAGTTGGTGCTGCGTTCGACTCACCATCGATTGCCGCTACGATCTCTACACCGCCTGCCACTTTCTTATTCGACATGATCACTGCTTCTGCACCAAGCTCTTCTTTCACTTGGAGCAGCGCCGTTCTCATGTCTTTGGCAAAAAATCGTTTAATTTTCAAACTATAAATCCATTAATGATGCGCGGGTTAGTTGCCCACGGCTTGCACAATTCTGATCTGCTTTTCGTCCGGTATTTCTTGGTAAGACAGTACTCGGAGGTTAGGTATCGTGTTCTTAACGAACTTCGCTAATGTCGAACGCAATACGCCAGATGTCAGCAGAACCGCAGGCTCGCCTTTCAGTTCTTGCTCTTGTGTCGCTTGGCTCAGGGAGGACTGAAGTCGCTCAGCCAATCCCGGTTCAATACCGGCAGATTCGCCGCCTGAAGCCTGCATGGTTTGATGCAATATTTGTTCCAGTTCAGGAATCAAAGTAATCACTGGTAGTTCAGGCTCTATCCCATTGATTTCTTGAACAATTAGACGTTTCAAACTAATGCGTACTGCGGCAGTTAAAATGTCAGGTTCTTGACTCTTACTCGAGTACTCCGCCAAGGTTTGTACGATGGTTCGAATATCACGAATTGGAATCGCTTCATTGAGCAGGTTTTGTAGGACTTTCACCACCACACCAAGCTGAAGTTGGTCAGGAACAAAGTTCTCAACCAGCTTAGGCGCACTGCGACCGAGCATTTCCAATAGGTTCTGTACTTCTTCATGACCAATCAATTGTGACGCGTTGTTAGTCAGTAGTTGGCTCAAATGGGTAGCAAGCACCGTCGATGAGTCCACCACGGTGTAACCTAATGCTTGAGCATGTTCACGTTGCTCTTCACGAATCCAAACCGCTTCTAAACCGAATGCAGGGTCCATCGTCGGCTCACCTTCAATCATGCCGTAAACCTGACCGGGGTTAATCGCTAGCTCTTGATCTGGACGAATTTCTGCCTCACCCACGGCAACCCCCATCAAGGTGATGCGGTAGCTGTTTGGTGTCAGTTCTAGGTTGTCACGGATATGCACCGCAGGAATCAAAAAACCGAAGTCTTGAGAGAGCTTTTTACGCACCCCCTTCACGCGCTCTAGCAGCTCACCACCTTGGTCGCGATCCACCAATGGGATCAGGCGATAGCCTACTTCTAGACCGATGATATCGACGGGTTGTACGTCATCCCACGACAACTCACGTTGAGAAATCGGTTCACTGCCATCTTCTGCTTTAGCGGGTAAAGCAGGCTCTTTGGCTTTTTGTTTTTGCTTCTTGTCGAGCCAGTAAGCTGCACCACCAGCTACAGCAGCTAATGACAAGAATGAGAAGTGAGGCATGCCCGGTACGATACCCATCACACCAAGGATGGCTGCAGTGATCATGAGGGCTTTCGGGTTGTCGAACATCTGGAAAATCAGCTGTTCGCCCATGTCTTCATCAGTATTTTGACGCGTTACCATCATCGCAGCCGCGATAGACAATAACAGCGATGGAATTTGTGCCACCAAGCCGTCACCGATAGTCAGCAAGGTGTAGATTTGCATTGCTTCAGAGAAGCCCAAACCGTATTGCGCCATACCAATGGATAGACCGCCAATGATGTTGATGAACAGGATTAAAATACCCGCAATCGCATCACCTTTTACGAATTTAGACGCACCGTCCATTGAGCCGTAAAAGTCCGCTTCTTTGGTCACTTCAAAACGGCGTAAACGCGCTTGGTCTTGGTCAATCAAACCAGCGTTCAAGTCCGCGTCGATTGCCATCTGCTTACCTGGCAAGGCATCCAAGGTAAAGCGAGCACTTACCTCTGAAATACGACCCGCACCTTTGGTTACAACCATGAAGTTAATGATCATCAAGATAAGGAAGACCACCAGACCGACGGCGTAGTTACCACCGATAACAACGTTACCGAAGGCTTCGATTACGTTACCGGCCGCATTGCCCCCTTCATGACCGTACAGAAGTACAACACGAGTTGAAGCAACGTTCAGCGCCAAACGTAACAACGTCGCGATAAGCAGAACGGTTGGGAACGCCGCAAAGTCGAGTGGACGACGTGTGTAAACGGTCACTAACAACACCACCATGGCCAAGGCGATGTTAAAGGTGAAGAATAAATCCAGCAGGAATGCAGGTATAGGTAGCACCACCATTGCAAGGGTGGCCAGTACCATAACAGGCGCACCAATGGCAGGCATGGAGCGCTGAGGAATTCTTGGTAATTTATCTGCAAATGGCAGGCTTAACTTCATACTGCGAGGTGTCTCAATCGGTCTGGAGCATCACGTAAAAGAAGCATGTGAGTACACACATGTAACTAGTATTACGCGACGGCTTTCGCCTAAAAGTTTAGGTATTGTTGTTGATTAGCACGATATAAGCAATGTGTGTACCATGATTAACGCCAAAATAATGACTGGTTGCTCAAAGAAATCACAATCCTTTGATCTAATGTGAATTTTTGTCTAATCACACCATGCAATTATTTTCATTAGTGACGATGTTCAGGTGGGATTGGTAAGTCGTAATCCTGAATTTTCGGTCGTTGCCCACCACGCTTACGGTACTGTTTAAGTTGGAACACAAACGCCAGAACTTGTGCCACGGCAGTAAATAAACCGTCTGGAATTTCCTGCTCTAACTCTGTGGTGTGGTAAAGCGCACGTGCCAATGGCGGAGCTGGCACAATGGTAATGTCGTGTTCACGTGCCACTTCTCGGATCTTCATCGCCATATGGTCGGTACCTTTGGCGATCACCACTGGAGCACGATCGGTTTTCTGCTTATAACGCAACGCAACAGAAAAATGCTCCGGGTTGGTAATAATAACGTCGGCCTGCGGCACATCGGCCATCATTCGACGTTGAGCCGCTTCCCGCTGCAACATACGAATACGACCTTTCACTTCCGGCTTACCTTCGGTCTCTTTGTATTCGTCTTTGATCTCTTGTTTGGTCATTTTAAGCTGATCAGCATGTTGCCAAATCTGGAACGGAATATCGATCGCCACGACGATAAGCAAGGAGCAGCTGATCAGCAGGATAAAGTTGAGCAAAATATCCAAAGCGTGGAAGATATTTTGCGGGTACACATCCATGCTTAGCTGAATCAAATCCGCTTGCGACGCTTGGATCAGATAGATCGCCATCCCCGTCACCAATGCGACTTTCAGAATTGATTTGATCAGCTCGACCCAACTCTGCATACCCACCATGCGTTTTAGACCACTGAGCGGGTTCATCTTGGAGAGCTTTGGCATCGCCGCTTCGGCAGAAAAGCTAATACCACCGACGCCCGCTGCACCAATCATGGCGGCAACAAACAAAGTGATAAGAATAAGGAACAGTGGGAACAGCAGATCCGTCATTGCTCCAAAGGCAATATCGAATAGCTTTGCGGTATCGAAGATTTCATCACGAGTAAGGTCAAACAAACGACTCATAATTGAAAACAACGAGCGCGCCAAAGACTCGCCAAACCACATCAAGGCGATAGCGCCCACGATCAGCACGGATGCCGATGCGAGCTCTTTAGACCGAGCAACCTGCCCCTTCTCTCTGGCTTGTTGTAACCGTCGGGGCGTGGCTTCTTCGGTGCGTTCCTGACCGTCTGACTCTGCCAATCCAGCCTCCTAGCAATCCAAGCGAATGAGGTTACAAATCTGCTCCTCACCCACTGCCCAGAACAATTCATAATGGCTGTACAAACCAGCCAGAATGTACCAACAAAGTAACAAGCCCACCATCAAGGCAAAGGCAAAACCGAGTGAGAAGATATTCAGCTGTGGTGCGGCACGTGTCATTACACCGAATGACAAGTTAATCGTGAGCAGCGCGATAATGCCCGACAACGACATACTCAGTGCCGTCTTAAACATGATGCCAAGCCAACTCGCCATTTCACGGAAGTCGACCGCATTGAGCGAGCCGGACCCAATCGGCAAGGTTTTAAAACTGAACACCACCAATTGCAGCATTTTTAAATGCCCGTCGGTAGCGAGGAAGAACATGGTCGCCAAAAACATAAACAGCTGACCAAGCAAAGGCGTGTTTTGACCGTTCGCAGGGTCCACCATCGAGGCAAAACCCAAGCTCGATTGCATACCCAAGATCTGACCAAGTAGAACAAAGGTTTGAATCATAAACTGGGTCACCATGCCCATCGCAACGCCAATAACGATTTGCTCTGCGATGGTCATAAAACCACGGAAAGAGAGTAATTCAATGTCTTGAGGCACGGCAGGAATCGCAGGCGCGACCGCAAAAGTAATCGCGAGACCAAGATAGAGCCGAATTCGAGGCGAGACGAAGCGTGCCCCAGTTACCGTCATCACCATCAACATGGCAGAGATGCGGGTATAGGGCCAAAAGTAGTTTGCGATCCAGTCGAGGACGATATGGGTCGGATACTCCATACGCGCCTCTAGTAAAGCACCTGTGGCAGACGTTCAATCAAACCAAAGAAGTATTCCATCAACATCTGTGTCATCCAGTGGCCAAACAGCATCAGAGCCAACAAAGTGACAATCAAACGTGGTAAGAAACTCAACGTTTGTTCGTTGATAGAGGTTGCCGCTTGGAAAATGGCAACGACAAGACCGATAAGCAAACTTGGGATGATAATGGCACAGACCATGATCAGCACCATCCACAGTGCATCACGGAAAAGCTCGACAAACATTTCAGGAGTCATGTCTTACCCTCTTCTCTCTGTGCCAATCTAAAGGGCAAAACTGCCGGCGAGTGTCGACAATATCAGATTCCAACCGTCCACTAGCACAAACAACATCAGCTTAAATGGCAGCGATACGATCATTGGTGAAAGCATCATCATACCCATCGCCATCAACACCGATGCAACAACCAAGTCGATGATCAAAAACGGCAGGAACAACATGAAACCAATTTGGAACGCGGTCTTGAGCTCAGAGGTAATGAATGCCGGAATCAACACTGCCATAGAGACATCTTCTGGGTTCGTTACCTGCTCACCAGACATGTTCACAAAGGTCTCTAGGTCTTTGATTCGTGTCTGCTTAAGCATAAAGGCTTTCATTGGAACTTGCGCAGCATCGAACGCTTGGCGTGCCGTCACTTGCTCATTCAAATAAGGCTGAATCGCGTTGTCATTAATCTCATTCAGAACCGGCGACATCACGAAGAAGGTAAGAAAGAGCGCAATACCAATGATGACTTGGTTCGAAGGCGTTTGTTGCAGACCCATTGCTTGTCGCAAGATGGACATCACCACCACGATACGAGTGAATGAGGTCATCAAAATCACCATCGCTGGCAAGAAGCCAAGCATGGTCATCAACGCAAGAATTTGCAGCGTCACCGAGTAGTCTTCGCTGCCGTCGGCATTGGTCGTCATGGTGAACGCGGGAATGCCTCCACCATTGCCCACCGACATGCTGCGGCTCGAGCCCGATTCGTTCTCCATCGCTTTTACTGTCACGCTGTCGCCTTGAGCGAGATTAGCAGGAAGCGCGGATTCCTCTGCTTGAGCAAACGAAAGCGAAGAAAACAGTACGCCAATCAGCAACGCAAAGGTGCTGAGCATCAGGCGGAATGAGTTATCCTTTGTCATGTTTTTTTATTAGTTGGCTGAACTGGCTAGCAAAAGCACCGGAAGCCAACTCTTCCTCTTTCAATGGCGTTTCAAGTTTGGCAAGCGTTTGAATAGATTGGCTAGTGATGCCCACCAAGAACTGCTCTTCACCGACTTGGACGACCGCAATTCGTTCTTTGGTGCCAACGGGTAGCTGACTAACAATGCGCAGCCCTTTTTGCTGACCTAGTGCTGGCACTTGCATGCGTTTCAACATCCAAGCAAGCAGAAGGATCACACCAATAACCAACACCAAAGAGCCCAGTGTTGTCGCCAAATCTAAATTACTTGGCGCGGCAGCAAATGCATAAGGAGCACTTAGCGTTAAGCCAAGTGCTCCTGTGATTTGCTTCAATCGAGTTTTGATTGAACTGCTCATATTAACGTAGCTTTTTGATGCGTTCAGTTTGGCTGATCACGTCGGTAAGACGAATACCAAACTTATCGTTGACGACCACGACTTCGCCGTGTGCAATCAAAGTGCCGTTCACCAATACGTCGAGCGATTCACCCGCAAGGCGATCAAGTTCGACAACCGAACCTTGGTTCAACTGCAGCAGGTTACGGATGCTGATTTGTGAACGGCCCACTTCCATCGAAATGGTGACTGGGATGTCCATGATGGTGTCGAGCTTACGACGCTCATCATCCGTGATTGGGCTAGAGGTGTCTTTCAACTCTTCCAGTGGCGCTGCCAATACTTCATCAACATCAATTGAAGGTGCAGACGGGTCTTCGCCAAGAGCGGCTGCCCATTCGTCTGCTAGCTTTTGATCGTCACTTGGTTCCATTTTTCTGTCCTGTGTTAAACCTTACTTGCGCCCTATTTCTTCCTTCATGACCGTTTGATTGAGAGTCAGAAGCGAGGCGATGGTATTGAGTAAGGGTTTTAATCGTCTTTATCGTCGTCGTGCTCAAGTTCAGACATGATGTCTTTGCCCAAGAACGCTAAATCGGTTTTTACAACGTGAGGGCGTTCAATCTCTTCGGAGATTTGTACCGCCATCTTATCTTCGGAGCGACCCATCTTCACGCGGTAAGTCGGTAAATCTTCGATGAACATGGTCGCGTGCTCAGGCATCTCAATCGGGATGACATCGCCTGGTTGCAGCTCCATCAAATCGCGCAGAGAAATGTCTTTCTCTAGCAAGTTCACGCGGAAGTTAACTGGGCAATCCATGATCTCTTCACGCAGTGCAGAGCTCCAACGAACGTCGGTTTCCATCTTGTCAGATTGAACACCCGCATCGAGCAATTCACGGATCGGCTCCACCATTGAGTAAGGCATCACCACGTGGAAATCACCACCGCCGCCATCGACTTCAATGTGGAATGAGCTCACCACAATCACTTCGGTCGGGCTCACGATATTGGCCATGCTCGGGTTTACTTCGGAGTCGAGATACTCGAACTCCACACCCATCACCGGCGACCACGCTTCTTTGTAGTCTTCGAAAACAATTTTCAGCAAAAGCTGGATAATGCGACGCTCAGTTGGGGTAAATTCACGACCTTCAATTTTGGCGTGGAAACGACCATCGCCACCAAAGAAGTTCTCTACCAGAATAAACACTAAGCGTGCTTCCATGGTGATCAGCGCCGTGCCTTTTAGTGGACGGAAGCGCACCATGTTCAAACTTGTCGGTACGTACAGCGTATTTTGGTATTCACCAAACTTCATCATCTGTACGCCGTTAATCGACACCTCAGCGGTTTTACGCAACATGTTAAACAGGCTGATTCGCATGTGCCGGGCAAAGCGCTCGTTGATAAGTTCGAGCGTCGGCATCCGACCACGGACAATCCTGTCTTGAGACGAGAAGTCGAAACTGACGGCACTCTCGTCGCCGGCATCCATGGGTTCATCAACGTCATCAACGTCGTCAACCCCGTGCAGTAGCGCATCAATCTCGTCTTGGCTTAATAGATCGGTCACGTTATACCTATTGAATTACAAAATCTGTAAACAGTACTTTTTCAATCACTGGCTTACCCACCGCAGCGTTCAATGCCGCTTTGATGTCATCGGAAGCACGGTCACGTAATTCCACACGACCAGTTGGTGAACGCAATTGCTCTACCGTCGCAGAAGCAAACGTCGATAGCAGTGAGCTTTCGATCAGTGGAGAGTGATAACGAGCTAGTTGCTCATTCTCACTGCCGCGCACCATCAGCTGGGCTTTGATTTGTACTAGTCTGTCACGACGGTCACCCGTCACGTTAAAAATAAACGGTTGTGCGATGTTCACATACGCGATTGGCGCGGCTGCCGTTTGCGCTTGTGTTTGCTCCGCTTGTGCGGCTTGCGCAGGTTCATCAGCCCCCATCAAAAAGAAGGCTGCTGCACCACCACCGAGGAGCAAAACCACCACTGCGATAATGATGATCAGTAACTTACTTTTTCCTTTTGGTGCATCCGCACCTTGTAGCTGTTCTTCTGCCATTACTGTCTCTTATTGTTCTGTTTTTAGGCCGCTATTTTATGCGTAAAAACTAATTCCATCACGCTTTGAAACCACATTCAAATCAAGATTCGTGTCGGCATCAAAGTTTTCATCTGACTGACCAGAAAATCCACGACCTTGAGAGCCTTGACCGTTTTGTTCCGCATTCGCGTAACCACTTTGTTGCTGACCACTGCTTTGTTGTTGAACCGAAGAATCTGCCAATTGCATGCCTTGCTGAGCCAACATTTCTCTTAGTCGAGGCAGCGTTTGTTCAATCAAGTCACGAGCTTGTGGGTTTGCCACCGTGAAATGAACGTTAGCGAGATCGTTGTTCATTGTCATGCGGATCTGCATACGACCAAGTTCAGGCGGATCAAGACGGATATCGAGGTTCTTTAAGTTCTTCGACATCATCATTTGTACTTTCTCGGCCACTTGGTCATTGGCCAGTTCTTTGGTTAGTTGCAACGGTAGTTGTGCTTGCTGGGCAGCATCGACACGAGCTTGTTGCTGAGCAGTCACGCCTTGTTGACCTGCTGCCGCTTGAATTTGTCCCGCTAAACCATGTTGTGGGTCAGGCTTATCTTGCTTATTCGTTGCACCTTTCAATGCGCCTGCAGCAAGGCCAGCATTCATCACTTTCTTACTCAGCTCTGCACTAGAAGCCGCCTGCGCTGCTGGGTTTAAATTCGCTGCCACTAGCGCTTCTGGCATTGCAGATAACGCGGCTTTGTCAGCATTTGGGGATACTGCTGCCTGCCCACTCGCTTGAGCTGCAGCGTGCTTCATGTCCTGCGTGACTAGCTGATGAGCCTGTTGAGCCGCAACTGTTGAAGCGGCCACACGAGTTTGGTTATGAACGGCTTGATGCTCCGCCATCGCCACTTTGACATCACTTGGTAAAGCGATGAATTGCGCTAATTCTTGTACCGGAATATCAGCTACCAACTCACCCGTTTTTAGCCCTTCAATCACATCAAGTTCTTGCTGAGACAGTGGCTTTCCTTGAGCAAGTTTAGTGTCGATGACTTGCAGCTCATCCAATGAGATACGCTTTACGTCCGCAACCTCGGTATTCGTTGTCTGTGCATCTGTTGGCAATACTGATTGTAGCGCTTCAGTTCCCGCTAACACCTGCGCGCCTTGTGTAACAACTTGACCGTTAACCGCCGCTTGCGTCGTAGCATTTACCATCGCTTCATTATGGGCGGCTTGAGAGCTTGGTGAATTCCAGTCAATTTGTGCGATAACTGGAGCCGCTTGATTTGTGTTTGCTGCTTGTACGTTCGAGGCTGATTCCGTCGTCAATACAACGGGTTTACCATTGGCATCCAACGTCACTTTGTCACTGCCAGCAGGTTGCGCCGCGCCGCTTTGTGGGTCGGATTGCTTAGCAGAAAGCATTGCTTGTTGTTCTGGAGTAAGTGGCGTGTCTTTTTCCTGTTGAGCAACGCTTTGTGTTGATACTGCCTCTGGTGGCAATGCTTTGCCGCTATCAACTAGTTGCTCATTAGGCTTAAGCGTTTGGTTTGCTTGCTCTATGCGACCCAATAACTGCTGTCCCTCTCCCATTGCATTTTTTACTTGAGAATCGGAGGCTTGATCAGCGACATCAGCTTTACTCACTTTCGTTTCACTTAGGCTTGTGTCGTCTGATGAATTTGATGCCTTAACATTGCTAGAAGAGGCGACATTTTCTGAGGATTCAACAGAACTATTCGTCGCTTGTTTCCCTTCCCCTTGAGCAAGCAACTCATCGGTTGATTCTGTCGAGGTCGCATTGCCTGTATCTTGCGCGACTTTTTCTTGGCTCTCACCTTGTGAGTTCTGGGATACCACCTTCCCAGCCTCCTCCGAGGTTTCTGCAGCAGCGTCTGGTGCATCAGATTTCGCAACTGCTTTTTCGTTTTTTTGTGAATCAGTAAATACCCCAGCTAAGGTTTCAAAAAAACCTTTGCTTTCAGGGTTTTCTGCATCAACTTTATTTGAAGAATCGGAAACCGACGCCTTATTGGTTGCAGAAACATTGGATAAATTCACATTCATATAGAAACTCTCGTCATCGGCAGCGTTGAGCAAGTCGCTGTCGGATTGCACATGGGCGGCAAACTTAGGTCACAAGACCCGATACTGACGGATAAATTGCAAAAATCACGCCAACGCTCAGCGTGGATTTTCTGACGGTACTAATCAGGGACACTGATGGAACAAAGATCAAACTTGCAGCAGACACAAAGGCCTTTGCAATTTGACTGGCGGTTCGTTAGAGAGTAAACAGAGACCTTGCTCAATCAATAAGGAATCGCTTTGAAAGTCACAGAACTCCGCCAATATAAAATTAAAACTGGCAAAACTGAACAATGGTTAACGTGGATGAAAGACGAGTTGCTACCCTACCAACGCTCCAAAGGCATGCGTGTCCTAAACACCTATGTTCACACGGGTGAAGATGGGCATGATTACTTTGTCTGGTTACGTGAGTTCGACAGTGAACAAGCGCGACAAACGATATACGAAGAGACTTACAATGAGTGGTGGATTCGCGAGGTTCGACCAAAAGTGTTTGAGTTGATAGAGCAAGACTCCGTCAAAGTAACCTTGCTTGAATCAGTAGAGATGTAACCAGCAGCACTAACGCAATATAACGATGAGAAACGTTTAGAAACGTTGCGGTTTTCGGCTGTAAAGCAAGGTAGAAAACTCATCCATTTGTTTTTGTTCACGCTTAGCTTCCGCCATTTGCTTTTCTTTCTCGCGCTTTTCAATCATCCACTCGTAAGACATCCGTTCTTTGCGCATGTTTAACCAGTAATCTTGGCAGTTCACCACCTGCTCTTTAAAGTGGTTTTCTGCCTGTTTTTGCTTGGAAAGCGTTTCATCGAGCTGGGTTAAGAAGCGGTTTAAGTGGCCGTATTGGCTTGCGGTGAGTCCCGCCATACCACGGTCTACCAACTGCTGGCAGTAATCTAAGCGGTACTTTTCAATTTGCTCTACTTGGCGGTAGTAATCATCTAGCTCTGAGCGTGCTTTGTTGAGCGCCAACACCGCTTGGTCTTCGCGTTCTTTTGCTTGCTCGAGTAGGAATTCCATCGCGTTATTCATACGCTATTACCCACCCAAGATGCTCTTCAACATGTTGACGCACATGTCATAAGGCACAGACTCTTTCATGCGCTGCTGCAAGTATTCGTCCAGTTTTGGCTTGAGGGTGAATGCGCCATCAATAGCAGGATCAGTCCCCGGTTTATAAGCGCCAATCGACACCAAATCTTGGTTCTTGCGGCAAATCGACAACACCTGACGCACCGCTTTCGACATCAACACGTGCTCTTCTGTGGTGATTTGCGGCATAACACGGCTCACAGATTTCTCGACATCTATGGCTGGGTAGTGACCTGCATCCGCCATTTCACGAGACAAGACAATGTGACCATCAAGGATCGCACGTGATGCATCGGCGATCGGATCTTGCAGATCGTCACCTTCGGTCAGAACGGTAAAGAACGCAGTGATCGAACCTTGATCATCGCCACCGTTACCCGCTCGCTCTACCAACGCTGGCAGTTTAGCAAATACCGAAGGCGGGTAACCTTTGGTAGCAGGCGGCTCACCCACAGACAATGCAATTTCACGCTGTGCTTGAGCAAAACGCGTCAAAGAGTCCATCAGTAGAAGAACATCTAGTCCTTGGTCACGGAAGTATTCGGCAATCGTCAGTGCCGTTTGACAGCCCTTCAAGCGCATTAAAGGTGAAGCATCGGCAGGGGCAGCTACCACCACAGAACGGCGGCGTCCGTCTTCACCCAAAATTTCTTCGATGAATTCTTTTACTTCGCGTCCACGTTCACCAATCAGACCAACGACAACAACTTGCGCCGTCGTGCCTCGCGTCATCATGCCAAGAGTGACCGATTTACCCACACCAGAACCGGCAAACAGACCGATACGTTGACCTTTACCTACCGTCAGCAAGCCGTTGATGGCTTTTAAGCCCACATCAAGTGGCTCAGAAATGGGCTTACGCGCTAGTGGGTTAATTGGCTCAGCATTGAACGAAGCACGGTGATCGGTATAAAGCGGGCCAAGGCCATCCAGTGGATTACCCACACCGTCAATCACACGCCCAAGTAGCTCCATACCAACGGGCAAACCCGCTTCACTGGTTAACGGCGTCACTTTCGCGCCGGGTAAGATGCCTGTGATTTGCTCACTCGGCATCAAGAAAAGGTTATCACCAGAAAAACCCACCACTTCCGCTTCCATATGACCGGACATGGTTTCGACCAAACACAAACTGCCAATCGGAGCACGACAGCCTGTCGCTTCCAAGGTTAAGCCAACAACACGTACAAGCTTGCCTGAAGCAACCGGACGCGTAGTTAAGCCTTCAACTTTGTAGTTTTTTAAACGGTCGGCCAAGGCTTGCATGGACTACTCGCCCCCTTGATGACGATTTGCGCCACAGAAGCTGTTCAATACGCTTTTTATGCGTTCTTCCATGCGGTAATTGATGCTCGATTCACCAGCAGCAATTTGTACATCACCACGGTTCAATGAAGGCTCCGCCACCAAAGTCCAATTACGGCAATCAAGCTCTTCTTCGCCGTACGCAGAGCGAATGATCGCCACATCGTCGGGGTTCAAGTGCAAGGTAATTGGATGACCAGAAATAGGCAGCGCTTCTACAGACTGCTTCACCGTATCGAGAATAATTTGAGGATTGGTTTGCACTTCCACATGCACAACTTCTTTGACTAGGCACAGCACCATGTCCACCAACTGCTTTTCAACCTGAGCGTTCATCAGCTCCAAAGGTTGAGCGAACTGGTTGGCCAAGTTCATAAAGGTTTCCACCTGCTGCTGAATGTACTCTTGCCCAGCGGTGACACCTTCCGCTTTTCCGAGTTCGAGACCTTCTGCATGACCGGCTTGAATACCTTCTTCTTTGCCTTTGTCGTAACCTTGCTTGAAGCCCGCTTCTTGACCTTGATACAGACCTTCTTGATAAGCGCCTTGCTTGATCAACTCAATCTGTTCTTCTGTCAGCTCAAGAACTTGCTCTTCTTCTGGTTCGTCAAAGTTTGGTACCCAACCTGGATCGTAGTTAAACGCAGTTTGCTTGGCTTGCTTTGCTTTCGGCTCACCGTAATCAGGCAACCCCCAGCGCTGCGGTTCGATCATCGCATCGTCTTCATCAGGACGGATAAATCCACGTTTTCTATCGCCAGCCATGCTTAACCTACAATCTGTCTATGTTGAAATTGATTTTGAAAATAAAGTGCTTTGAAAAAGTGCATTACTACAGAAGTGCGCTCCTCCCGCCTAAACAGGAGGAACAAGAAAGGATTATAAGAACTCGTCTGCGCCGCCAGACAGCATGATTTCGCCAGCGTCTGCCATACGACGAGCAATCGCCAAGATTTCTTTCTGCGCCGCTTCTACGTCTGCTACGCGAACCGGAGGCATTGCTTCGATATCGTCGCGCATCATCTCAGCGGCACGTTTAGACATGTTCTTGAACACTTTCTCACGTAGAGAATCGTCGGCACCTTTAAGTGCTCTTTGCAGAACGTCTTGCGGAACGTCACGCAGCAATTTCTGAATACCTTGGTCGTCCACTTCCACCAAGTTCTCGAATACGAACATAAGATCTTGGATTTGTGTAGCCATGTCTTCGTCTTGGTCGCGAATTTGCTCCATCAAGATACCTTCGACGTTGTTGTCTAGGTAGTTCATGATTTCTGCTGCTGCCTTCAGGCCGCCAATCTTCGCCGCTTGTGCACCCGCTTGACCCGCGAACTGCTTCTCCATGATTTCGTTCAGCTCTGCCAGTGCTGATGGCTGAACTTCTTCTAGGTTGGCAATACGCATCATCAGATCCAGACGCACACGCTCTGGGAACTGAGAAAGGATTTCTGCCGATTGGTCCGCTTCCAAGTACGAAAGTACGATGGTTTGGATTTGCGGGTGTTCGTTGACAATGATGCTTGCCACTTGGCGAGGATCCATCCACTTAAGTGAATCCAGACCTTTCGAGCCAGTACCCAATAGGATTTGGTCAACCAAGTTGTTTGCTTTGTCCTCACCCAGAGCAGCCACCAGCGCATTACGCATAAAGTCTTCGCTGCCCATACCGATGTTGGTGTATTTCTGGATGTCTTCTAGAAACGCGCGATGCACACCAGACACTTTGTCTTGGCTTAGGTCTTTCGCTCGCGCCATTGCGCTACCCACACGCTGAACCTGTTTTGGTTCTAGGTGACGGATGATGCCAGCCGCGTCGTTTTCGTTCAGGCTCAGCAGCAAAATCGCCGCTTTCTCTTCGCCTGTCATGCTAGAGACATCAAACTCCGCTGGCAAACCTGCGCCGTTTTCATCTTGAGGTACGATATCGTTAGCCATTTTCGTTCATCCAGTTTTTCACAACTTGAGCAGCAAGCTCTGGTTCGTTTGCCACCAGAGCACGTACTGCTTTGAGTACATCTTCATCTTTGTGAAGGTTAGGCAGATCAATGCTTGAACCAAACTCAAACAGTTCACCGCTTTCGATGTCGCTACCAATCAGGCTGGTTTCGCCATCCGCACCAATTGGCAAGCCATCTGGTCCGTACATTTCGTCTTCGTCGCCACTTGCTGGGTTGAGCAATTTCTTCATTGCTGGGCGAACCAGAACCAAGATAACCACGATGATCACTAGCGCACTTGCAAACCAACGAACCCAATCGTTGAAGTTTGGATGTTCCCAAATTGGTGGATCAACCATTTGCTCAAGCTCTGGCTCAGCAAACTTCACACTCAGTACATTAAGCAAGTCACCGCGATTCTCATCAAAGCCGACGGTACCGATCAGCACCTGGCGAATCGCGTTGATTTCAGATTCTGAAAGCGGCGTGTACGTCACCTCACCCGTATCTGGGTTTACGGTGCGACGGTCTTTGATCGCTACCGAAACGGTCTGACGAGCCAACGTGCCGGTTTGCTTGCGTTCATGACTGATGGTGGTGTCGAGTTCAAAGTTGCGCGTCGATTCTTTACGTACTGAGCCTTGACCAGTCAATGTGCCGTCTTTCATCTGCGCCACATCTTGAGGAATAGACGCATCCGCTGGCGGTTGGTTACTCAATGCACCTGGAATGCCCGCAACCATGTTGCCGTTGTTGTAATCTTCCAGCGCATATTCACTGCGCGTAGACGGCGTATTCGGATCGAAGTTTTTACGAGTTTGCTCGACGGTGCTGAAATCCATCTGGATATCTACCTGAGCGGTGTAGTTACCAAAACCTAGAATGGGCAGAAGTACTGAATCAATCTTTTCGCGCAGCGCTTGCTCTTGGCTGCGTTCTAGCTCTTGCTCTTTACGACGCGCAGCAGATGCTGGGTCTTGGGAACCTGAGCTCAGTAGACGACCGTGCTGATCGGTTACCGTAATACGAGAAGTCTTCATTCCCGGAACAGCACTCGCCACCATATCAACGATGGAATCCACTTCTTGTTGTTTTAGGTTTGCGCCTGTAGAGAGCGTCAAAAATACCGAAGCAGACGCTTCTTGGTTATGACGAACAAACACACTGTGTTTTGGTAGAGCGAGAAGAACACGCGCTTTACGCACCTGCTTCATCTCTTCGATGGCTTGCGCAAGTTGGCGTTCACGGCTGAGTTTCAAACGCTCTTGTTCCAAGCGCTGTGATACACCAAAGCCCATGTCTTGCAGCAGAATGTCATCGCCCGCCGCTGTTGCTTGGTTGACACCTGCACGCACCATGCCTAGCTTAATCGAGTTGTAATCGCTCGATTCAACCGAAATGGTATTGCCATCTAGCTTGTAATTGATTTTTTGCTGGTCGAGATAATCCAGCACTGGGATCAGTTCTTCCGTTTCGTATGCACCAAGTGGGCGCATTTCCGGCTCTTTCACCCAGAAGAACAGCATCACGATCAACGCAACACAGATAGAGATAGACAGCACTAATACGACCTGACGAAGTAAATCGAGGTCGCCCACTGCCATATCGAATTTTGACGCACTGCGCTCTTCAAGATCTGGGTTTTGGCTTTCCACATCCAGATCTGAGCCAGCAATCAGTGCACCATCAGCGCCGCCATCAGTGACGGTTAAATCTGTAGACTTTTCTGCCACACTTATTACCTAAATTACACTGGCATGTTCATGAGATCCTTGTAGGACTCAACGAGCTTATTACGGATTTGAACAGTGGCGTCGAAGGCAACACTGGACTTGTTACGAGCAATCATAACGTCAGAAAGGGAAACATCGGCATCACCACGGTCGAAGCGCGTTTGCAGATCGCCCGATGCTTTTTGAAGTGAGTTTACGTTATTGATGGCTTTTGTTAGGAGATCGCCAAAATCTGCCCCAACTTTCGCACCCGTTGCGGTAGGCGCGGTGTTGGTCGCTTCTACCATCATGGCGCGCATTTCTGCTTGAATACCATCAACTTTCATTGTCACCTCTAAGCCAAAAGTTTGACTATTAACTAAAACTGATTATTGACACAGCAATTAATGTGCCATAAGACAATAGTGCCGTAGTGTACCCACACTTTTGTCCTATGGCTATTGATGTGGAGACTAAGCCGGAATATCGATACCAGCGTCACGCATTTTGGCGAGTTTGTAGCGCAAAGTACGTGGACTGATGCCCAATTTCTCTGCCATTTCTTTACGGCGACCGTTACACTCGATTAAGGTTTCCAAAATGATCGCGTATTCTTGATCGCGCAGTTCACCACCGAGACCTTCGCCACCAGCGGCAACACGGTTGATTGATTCAACTTGCGCGACAGGCTTAACGTCGGGCACCAAGACCTCAGCGTTTTGAACCACAGATTGCAGGCTGCTCGCATCTTGCCAATCTACACCTTCCAGCAAAATGTGTTCTGCATCAATGTCACCGTTTTCGCTCAAAATCAGAGCACGTTGAACCACGTTATCCAGCTCACGAACGTTACCCGGCCAAGGGTATTGAAGCAGCTTATCTAACGCGACTTGAGAGAACTTCGGCACAGGCATGCCCATCTTGCTGCAATGACGTTCTGCTAAGTGCTGAGCCAATGGCGAGATGTCACCTTTACGTTCACACAGTGCAGGCCATGAGATTGGGAAAACATTCAAGCGGTAGTACAAATCTTCACGGAAGTTGCCTTCCGACACATACTGCTTAAGGTCACGGTTACTGGTTGCCAATACACGTACATCCAGTTTGATGCTCTTTCGACTGCCCAAACGCTCCACTTCACGCTCTTGAAGAACGCGCAGCAGTTTCGCTTGTAGGTTTAGGTCCATCTCACTGATTTCATCCAGCAAAATAGTACCGCCTTGGGCTTGTTCGAATTTCCCCGGACACGCTTGTACCGCGCCAGTAAATGCACCTTTCTCGTAACCAAATAGTGTCGCTTCCAGCATGTTGTCTGGAATCGCTGCACAGTTGATCGCAACAAAAGGACCGTCTTTACGGTTTGAAGCGTTGTGAATGTAGCGAGACATGACTTCTTTGCCCGAGCCGCTTGGGCCCAAGATCATCACGTTAGCATCGGTGCGCGCCACTTTCTCAGCCAAAGCCAATAGACGCAGACTCTTCTCGTCTGCTACGACTGCATCACCATTGTCATCACTTTTGATTGGTGCGTAACGACTCACCATGTTGAGCAAAACTTCTGGTGCAAATGGCTTCGCCATGTAATCAATCGCACCTTCTTTCATTGCCGACACAGCGTCTTCAATGTTTGCGTAAGCCGTCATAAGAAGAACTGGCATGTTTGGCCAATTCTGTTTGATATTACGTAGCAGAGCCAAACCGCCCATGCCTGCCATTTGCACGTCAGAAACCACAATGTCTACCGCGTTCGACTTCAGCTTAACCAACGCGTCTTCCGCACAATCGGCTTCTAACCATTCGTACCCTGCCAGAGCCAGAGTATCCACTAGGGCTTCACGAAGACCTTCATCGTCTTCTACGATCAGCACTTTGCTTTGCGCCATTATGATTCTCCAGTAATTGTTATCGACAAAAGCCGCTTACTGCGCTTCTGCTTGCACTCGCTCTAGCGGAATGCACATGGTAAAGCAGGCTCCATCACCCTGCTCTGAAATAAGTTCCAATCGGCCGTCATGGGCACGGCAAACCATTTGAACCACAGCGAGCCCTAACCCGGTTCCTTGAGAACGCGTGGTGAAGAATGGCTCCATAATTTTTGCTTGCAGTTCTTTTGGTACACCCGGACCGCTGTCTTGCACAGAAATGCGCAATTCACCGTTCACAGGGCGGAAAAAGACATCTATCTGCGATTCCTTTCCTGACATCTGAATCGCGTTCATCACTAAGTTACTCAGTGCTGAAGCAATGGCGTTAGCGTTGCCTAACAGCTCAGTGTGTTCTTCTTCCACTTCTAGGAAGTAGTCAATGTTGTTGTTCTTCAGCGCGGTTTCCACCATTGGCTGATATTCAGCAACTAACTGAGAAATATTAAAAGGCTTAATGACTTTATTATCACCACCTTTAGCAAAAAGCAGCATATCATTAACCTGCTTTTCCAAATCGTGCAGTCGATCCATTAATTTGCTTTGAAATCTATCTTTTGTCGCCGGAGGGAGATTTGGCGATGCTAAATTAGATGCATACAACATGGCGCTCGATAATGGTGTTCTGACTTGGTGTGCTAAAGACGCCACCATACGGCCTAACGATGACAAACGTTGTAAGTCACTCACGCGAGATTGCAGTAAACGCGTTTCCGTTAGATCGGTGATCAAAATGAGTTGGCCAGTCGCCGATGCCGAGATCGCTAAACGAACTTTACGACCATTACGCAGTGAGACTTCATGACCATCATCTTCGCGCGGATCAAACACCGCTTGGATGATGTTGAACCATTTCTCGTCGACCAGTGGAATTTCAAGAATGCGGTGCGCCTCTGGGTTGGCTTCACGCACCACACCGTGGGTATCTAGTAAGATCACACCAGCGGGCATCACGTCCAAAACCTGCTTATAACGCTCTACTTGATTCTCTACTGAGTCTAAATGGGATTGGTTGGTGTTATTGTCCATTCACTGCCTGTCGAAATATCGCCATTTAAATACTAAAACAGCTTGGTAAGCAATTAGCATACCAAGCTGTTTTCTATATTTATCATAGCGTTATGTCATCGACAAGAAGTTGACACTAAGAAATGTGCGGTTTTATTGTCAGAAAAGATAACAACCTGCCTGAGATTCAACCGCTTTAACGCCAGGATGACCCTAGCGTTGAAGGTTGTACTTACGCATTTTCTCAACCAGTGTTGTGCGTCGCATCCCTAGCATATCTGCAGCTCTTGCTACCACACCACCTTGTGCTTCAAGCGCTTGGCTGATCATGTTGACTTCCATATCCGCAAGCAGCTCTTTCAAGTTCACCCCTTCTGGTGGCAATCCTTGAGGTGCATTCATGTTGTGGTCCAGATCGTTCTGCTCATCAAAGCTGAAGTTCTCAGAGAAGATATCTTGGAAAACATCGCGTTCTTGCTCTTCCACTGAGGTAAATGGGTTACCTTCTGGTTGGAATTCTGGGATATCACTATAACGGTATTTAGTTGGTAAGTGATTCACGTCCACCAAGCTATTCGGGTACAGGATCACCATACGCTCAACAAGGTTAGCAAGCTCGCGGACGTTACCCGGCCAGTTATGCTCCATCAATGAATTGATGGCACGAGGCGTAAAGCAGATTGGCTGTCCACCTTCCGCTTCAAGGCGAGTCATCAGCTCTTGTAGCAACAATGGGATATCTTGCTTACGCGCTTTTAGCGCTGGCATTTCAATTGGGAAGACATTCAAACGGTAGAAAAGATCTTCACGGAATGTGCCGTCGTCGATCATTCCTTCTAGGTTTCGGTGTGTTGCTGCTACCACTCGAACATTCACCTTGATCGTCGTATTACCACCAACACGCTCGAAGCAACGCTCTTGCAGTACACGCAATAACTTCACTTGCATCGACATCGGCATATCGCCAATTTCATCAAGGAAGATGGTGCCACCCTCAGCCAATTCAAAACGGCCTTTACGCGCTGTTAAAGCACCAGTAAATGCACCTTTTTCGTGACCAAACAGTTCACTTTCTAGTAGCTCTGGGGGAATGGCGCCACAGTTGATAGGCACAAACGGACCATTGCGGTAAGCAGAATGGTAATGAATGTTTCGTGCTACCACTTCTTTACCTGTACCAGATTCACCCAAGATAAGTACGTTTGCTTCAGTACCTGATACTTGTTCGATCAAATGACGAACTTCTTGAATGCCTCGGCTTTGGCCTACAAGGCTACGGAAAAGGGTGTTTTTGCGTGCGCTTGCTACCACGTTTACGCCTTTACGACCAAGGAAGTCTTTGCAGTGACGTAACGCTTCGCTAAGTTGCGGGTAGTTGAGCGGTTGCTCTAATTCACCGACAAAGTTTGGCAAATCATCAACGGGCAATGGGAAAGAGCCCATGACGAGAAGTGGGATATGGTACGCTTCGTTGAGGTGAGCCATCACCGCCGTCGCAGAATGACCCGCAGAGATGTTACCGACAATGCAGCCTGACCAAACGGCTGACCAGTCAACATCGCCTAGCTGATCAGAACTGACCGCTTCGCAACTTTCTCCAACAAATTCCAATATATTGCTTATATTCAAACGACTTGGTGCATCGTCATCGATTACAAGCAGCTTTGCCAAACCTTGCATAAGTAAGAATGATTGCCTTTATTATGGGGTTGTTGCGGCCAGACCTTGATTTGCGCAATTGAGTGTTAGAAAGGGGGGACCACTCTCAATTAGCGATAGACAAAATAGGAAAATCAGCAACAAAAAAAAGCCATTAGGGCCACTAATGACTTCTATTTTATTTGAATAAAAAAATAAGGCAACCAAGCAATAAAGAGGTGTGAGCTCTATTGTAACTTTATCTAACTCATTTCTATGCAATTTGGCACAATACCCTACTCATTAAGTAAGGTATTGTTTTATCGATTAAATGCCGACTTCCGCTGCCGTTAGGTTGTGGAACTCAGTAGGAATCTGGTCCCAAGCCGATTTGATTTCGCGAATAATATCAATAACATCATCAATTGGTTGAGGATCATTCTGGTGGTTCGCAGCCGAGATCTGAGTGATCATAAATTCGTAAAGTGAATCTAAGTTTGAAGCAATGTCACCACCGTCTTCCATAGATAGACAACTACGCAGTGCGATGATGATGTCCAACGCCTTACCCAAGCGTTCACCTTTTGCAGGAATGTTGCCTGCTTGCATTGCTGCTTTACCTTGGATCAGACGCTCAATTGCACCTGCCATTAGCATTTGAATGACTTTGTGCGGAGACGCCGCACTCAGCTGGCTGTCGACTGATACCTTTTTGTATGCTTGCAAAGAACCGCGCATAGTATTCCTCTTTTATATAAATTTTTTGTACTGCTGAAGCGAACGTTGACCATAACGGAACTTGTGAAGCTCTTTACCGACGTTAGTGGTTTCGTTTTGCATCAGCTCAACAATACTTTTGGTACGAGTGAGCAAGTCTTGCCACTCTGCTTCCTGCTTCACCAATGGATTGTTCTCAACAATGGACAGCAGGTTTTGCAATAACCGTTCCCTGATATCGACCAAGTGAAGGATTTCTTCAGTATTAAAGTCGACTTTTTCCAGCTCTTGCGTAATTAGTTGATCAATATCACTAATTTCTATGAGTGCATCTTTCATCTATTGGCCCAACGCGTTCATCAGCGCCCCTAGTTGGCCCTGCATCTTACCCGTTGCATCTTGCATCGCGGCGAACTTAGCGTGAGTACGCTTCTCTAAACTGTCCATGCGGCGATCTAATGCCGCTTGGTCGTCTCCAAGGCGGTAGTTTTGTTCAGTTAGGCTCTTCTCTCGCGTACGGATGCTACCCGTAAAACCGGTAATGCCTTGAATTGCGTCTTCAACGCGTTTCGCGAAACCTGTGTTACCGCCAAAGAACTTCTCCAACTCGTTAAAGTTGTTGTTCAATTGGCGATCCAACATGTCATAGTTGATTTCTAACGTACCTTGACGTGTGGTGGTGATACCGAACTCAGTCAAGGATTTCAGATCTTCCGGTGCTTTCTCTATCGAGGTTGAAAAGACCGATTTCAAACGTGCATCAGCGTTACGTACCGTACTGTCACCCGCTAACGGTCCTTTCTGACCTGTCGTCGGGTCAACACTGGCAAGTGCTTTAGAGGTTTGATAGAACGAGTTGTACGCGGAAACGAAGTTTTCAATATCTGACCGTACACTCTGGCGATCATACTCAACGCCAATCTCAGCCGGGGGTTTACCCAGTTCCGATTTGCCCTTCAGCGTTAGGTTTACACCTTCAATGGCGTCTTCAATCACGTTGTTGTGGCTCGACAGTTGTGCAACGCCATCAAGCATCACTTGCGAATCCTGACCAGCTTGCACTTCAGTCATGCCTGAATAAACTTCAAAGGCTTTTTGCGCTTCTGCGATCTTAGCCTCTGCAACGTCGATTTTCTCAAGACGCTCACGCTCTTCTGGCTCTAGTTTAGCGCGATGGATTTGCTTCGCTTGTTCTTCCGTCAGTTCACCACGAGCCACCTTTTGGTCAAGCTCTTGCTTTTCATCGGCAATCTTTTGCTCAATTTCCGCTTTCTCTTGTTCGAGCTGTTGTTTAGCTTCTTTGGTTGTGACGTAAGAGTCAGTCAGCGTACCTGAGGCTGCATTGTTCCAGCCCGGAACGTCTGGTGCTTTCGCGATGGCTTCTTCATCCAGCTCTAATTCTGGCGGACGGTAAGAATCGAGAAGTGTGCCTGAAGCGGTTTCTGTCCAACCGGGGATGCTGTCTTGCGGACGCATACCCGCTCGTTTATTGGCAGCATCAATTGCTTCTTGCCCTGCCTTCGCCGCAGCGGCACCAGCTGCAGAGATCGGTTCGTCCGTTGCGCCATCTTGCGCATTCTCTGCCGCTTTTTGTTCTTCAGGAGGTATAGGATTGCCGTCTGCATCCACCTGTTCAGGTTGGTCTGCATCGGTGTTTGACTCTGGTTCTTTAAGGGGGCCAAGTACGGCTTCTGCCGCTTCACGAGCTTCTTCAAGCGCGTTCACTCGGTCTTCCAGAGTTTTGTATTCGAAATGTTTCAGAGGGTTGCCAGCTTCGGCATCCACAGTGACTTTGATTTGATGGTCCTTGCCCGAAAGGTTCGAAGCAAGGATCAAACGCGGCCCTTCTACGTCGTTAATAACGGAAGCACGTACGCCAGGGTTATCCTTAGCGCCGTTAATTCCACGAACGACATCAACTAGCTTAGAGCTAGAACGGACATTAACGTCGAAGGTGTCATCACCAAGAGAAATCTGCAGCTTACCAGCGTCAAACTTGACGTCTTCTGGCAAAACGTCAGAAGCCACTTTATGACTCTGTGCAAGCTGCAACACATCGATAGCATACTTACCGGCTATAGCGTCTGTTGTTGCGGTCGCAGATACGACTGCGTCGTCCGTTGTCTCTACAGAACGAACGGCAAACGCCTTCTCCTGACGAAAGTTCGTCATGAGATTCTTCATCGTATCCAACGATTCTCTGAGTCGCCCATAGGCACTGATGCTGGCGTCAATTGTCGCGCGCTCGTTGTCGATGCGTTGCTGCTTTGGCACACGCTCGGCATCTACAATTTTGCTGACCATGGAATTGATATCCATGCCGCCAGACATCCCCAAAGGGCCTAAACTCATCAAATCACCTCAAAAACGACTTACACCTTTTCAACTAACAAACCGCGGTTAGCTGTGTGCTCAGCTAGGCGACGCAATACCACGAGCATTTCTTCATCAGGGATCTGACGAATTACATCACCGGTTGTGGCTTCGTAAATCGTCACAACGTCTCGGCCCGATTCTTCATCGACTCGAAACGCTACCCCTTTATTCATGGCGCTCACAAATTCATTCATTTGCTCGACCATTTTTTCGCGTTCTTCTTTGTTCAGCTCTTGGCGAGATTCCGCCATTTCAATCACAGCTTGAACAGAGAGTTCGCGTTCGGCATCGTTCGGTTTTTCAACGGGAACGGTGCCGCTAGAACTTGCTGTGCTAGGCGTGCCTATGCCATTTTCTTTAGCAACTTTTGTGCCACTCGGTGTGCCGTAAGGCTGGATGTTCGACGTGTAGGAGGATATTTCCATTACAATCTCCCTTCCACCTTATGAGCTAACGATTAGGTCTATCGCGTTGGTGATGGTATCACTAGGCTGAGTCGACCCAATTAGCCCAACAAGCTTAGCGCTGCAGATGGTGACTGCTTCGCTTGTGCCAGGATTGAAGTACTTGCTTGTTGAAGGATTTGCGACTTAGTCATTGCTGTCGTTTCCTTCGCATAGTCAGTATCTTTAATACGGCTGTTAGACGCGTTAACGTTCTCGTTAATGTTGTCTAGGTTGCTGATAGCGTGGTTGAAACGGTTTTGGAATGCACCAAGAGACGCACGTTGGCTGTCTACTGATTTTAGTGCGCCGTCAATGATCGCTACTGCTTCTTGAGAGCCTGCAACTGTGGTTACGTCGATGTCTTTAACCGTTACGTCTTTTGCATCGCCGAAGCCAATTTCACCCGCTAGGTTGCCAGAGAACTCTACATCGCCTGTTACTTTTTGAGTAGCAGCGAATACTTGTAGCTTGCCATCTTCACCAACAGATGCTTTTACATCTTCGCTTTGACCGTTGATGTAAGTTGCTAGCTGCTCGATATCATCGCCTTGTTTCGCGTTGATAGTCAGCTCTTTCTCTTCACCTTGCTTGTTGGTATAAGTCATCTTAAGTTCAGTGTTATCACCGACTGCCCAAGATGCATCTTTGCCATCTTCTGCTGAGTAGCTCTTACCGCCCATTGCAGAAGTATCAGAACGTAGGTTACCCATAGAAAGCATTACTGCTTCACCAGAGTCCGCACCGATTTGGAAAGATTGAGTACCGTAAGTACCGTTAAGAAGCTTGTTACCACCAAATGAAGTTGTTTCAGCGATACGGTTTAGTTCGTCGTTAAGTGCTGTTACTTCTTCTTGAATCGCTACACGCTCAGAACGCGAGTTTGAACCGTTCGCAGATTGCAGCGATAGGTCACGCATACGTTGTAGGATGTTGGTAGATTCATTCATTGCACCTTCAGCAACCTGTGCAATAGAAATACCGTCGTTCGCGTTTTTCACAGCCATGTCTAGACCACGGCTCTGTGCGTTCAAACGGTTAGAAATCTGTAGACCGGCAGCATCATCTTTCGCGCTATTGATTTTATAACCCGAAGACAAACGCTCCATTGATTTTTGTTGACCTTCAGCCGCTTGGTTTAGGTAACGCTGTGCGGTCATCGCAGAAACGTTAGTATTAACGTTAATCGCCATAGTTGATCTCCTTAAGGCTTTAGTTGATGTACCGTCGTGTCTCTCACCTCACTTAGGTACATCTCATTTCTCTCAGTCCCTTTAACGGCGGCCTATAAATATCCTTTAGGAGAAATTTTCAATTTTTTGCGATTAATTTCTTTAGCTTACTGAAGTGTGATGCATCTCTAATATTGTAACTAGAAGTAACTCAAGCTTGTCCAAACCTCAAAAACAGACATAAAAAAACCCAGCCGAAGCTGGGTTTACTCGCTCATCTCTCACCACGAGCCAATGGGGTTCTCGCCTTAGGTTATCAATTAACCTAGTAGGCTTAGCGCTGAGTTTGGCGCTTGTTTCGCTTGCGCCAGGATAGAGCTTGACGCTTGCGACAGAATTTGTGACTTAGTCATTTGAGTCGTTTCTTTCGCGAAGTCAGTATCTTTGATACGGCTCTTCGACGCGTTCACGTTCTCGTTGATGTTATCCAAGTTG
>NZ_JAHGAD010000064.1:0-14922 GCF_030248375.1 Vibrio sp. B181a
TGAAGTTGTCAGCCGGTGTAAACACCAGTTTCCCATCTACAATTTCAACTGCGCCCTGATCAACTGGAACAGATGCATTTACTATGGTCAGCGTGTCGCCGTCAACGTCGGTATCGTTCGGCAAGACATCAATAGTGACTGGTGTGTCTTCGTCAGTCACAGCGCTATCGTCATTTGCAACTGGCGCATCATTGATCGGATTTACTGTTACCGAGACTTCCGCACTGTCTTCCAGTGCGCCGTCAGAAACCGTGTAGCTGATGGTGGCTTCACCGTTGAAGTTGTCAGCCGGTGTAAACACCAGTTTTCCATCTACAATTTCAACCGTGCCCTGATCAACTGGAACAGATGCATTTACTATGGTCAGCGTGTCGCCGTCAACGTCGGTATCGTTCGGCAAGACATCAATAGTGACTGGTGTGTCTTCGTCAGTCACAGCGCTATCATCATTTGCAACTGGCGCATCATATACCGGGTTTACCGTTACCGAGACTTGAGCTTCATCTTCCAGTTCACCATCAGAAACCGTATAGCTGATAGTGGCTTCGCCGTTGAAGTTTTCAGCCGGTGTAAACACCAGTTTCCCATATACAATTTCAACTGCGCCCTGATCAACTGGAACAGATGCATTTACTATGGTCAGCGTGTCGCCGTCAACGTCGGTATCGTTCGGCAAGACATCAATAGTGACCGGCGTGTCTTCATCAGTCACAACGTTATCATCATTTGCAACTGGCGCATCGTTTAAAGGATTAACCGTAACAGTAACTGATGCCTCATCCTCTAACTCGCCGTCGGACACGACGTACGTAATGTCAGCGTCCCCGTTAAAATCTTCCGCGGGAATGAAAATCAGTTGTCCATCTTCGATTTCAACGGTCCCTTGCTCTTCTGGAACCGTTGCTGATTCAATAAATAAGTTCTCACTGTCAGCATCTTCATCGTTAGCAAGAACATCAATAATAATTGCGCTATCTTCATCAGTTTGAACAATATCATCACCAGCGACAGGAGCAGCAGGCTCAACTGCCGGAGAGGTTTCATTCCCACGTAAAGTGTTCAGGTATAGCTCATTTAAAGAAAGGATTTGTGTTTGTGAAAAACCTAAGGACTCAAGCCCGATGGTTTCAAATCCCGTGTCTGCCAATAATTCGGCGCCAATGCGGTCGACAGTTCCACTCGTCTGCAAGCTTGAGCCATCGCTTTGACCTGCTGCCGAGGCAAACTCATCGCCAAGTTGGGTAGGATCTTGTCCAGCCTCTAACGCGCCAAGAATTTGGGCGACATCATCCGATACGTCTTGTACACCGTACTCTTTTACGAGCTGGACATTTAAACCAATTGGCTCGGCATCATTACGCGCGACAATCACTTCACCTTGTAATGGTTGTTCATTTTCAATAAGTGTACGCAGCTTTCCATCCAAACCTACTACAACTAATTGCCCACCAAATGACACTAAGGATGTACGATCCATATAAACCCCTGACCTAAAATTACCGTCAACATTTTGACCAATGATACTTATTTGTTATATCTTGCCCTAATACATTGACCAATAACAGAGTATTAACACTTAATTACAACTTATACATCACATAAAATGCATGCCGATACTGATAATTACATTTGGAATACGCATCACCACCATACAGAACTAAATCCCATTTAAATGATTGATAAGTGTGATATCCAGTCAAATTTTCAATGGTGCTTATCTTTAAAATTCATATCTATTTACACATGCATCACAATAGCAACCAGTTACATAGTTGATTGTTAATGCCTTTGTGCGTTAGATTATTGACGCTTATAGAGGTCAATAAATTCATAAGAATAATTTCTCACCTCTGATATTACTTAATTAGGAGAATCACAGTGAAGTGGACTCGTGCCAACGCCTTTTGCTTAGGTGTGCTCGCGACTAGCCCTGTTTTTGGGCAAACTTTAGAGCAAGCAGTAGAAAATGCGCTTAAGACAAACCCTGACATTAAAAGTGCGTTTAATGAATTCGTGAGTAAGCAGTATGTGAATGAAGCCTCGAGCGGCGCTTACCTCCCTTCGGTAGATCTTGATGCCGGAATTGGGTACGAAGGTATTAACCCAGCAGAATCTGGTAGAGAGTCAACCGATCTGACTCGAAAAGAGGCTACCGTTACGCTCACTCAGTTGATTTGGGATGGCTCTGCGACACTAAACGATATTGATAGAACGGCTGCAGATGCTGAATCTGTGCGATTTCAGTTGCTTGCAGATGCTCAAGACACTGCACTTGAAGTTTCTAAAGTATATTTAGACGCGGTGAAAGCATACGAAATTCTAACGCTTTCGGAGAACAACCTGAAAGTGCATAAAAAAATCTACCAAGACATCAAAAAACGGGTTGATTCTGGTATTGGCTCAACGGCAGACTTAACACAAGTAGAGGCACGTTTAGCTAAAGCGCACGGAAACCTAGCCGCTGCGCAAAATAACCTGTTCGATAGCCACACTATGTTTACTCGTATTGTCGGTCAAACACCCCAAGGCTTGATATTTCCTCGTGCAGATCAAAATTTCATCCCTTACACAATAGATGATGCGATCGACTTGGCATTTCAAACTCATCCTGTCATTCAAATTTCAATGGCAGATGTGGATTCTGCGAAGTTCCAATATAAGCAATCGAAAGGCACTTACTTCCCAACACTGTCTGTTGAAGCTGCACAAACGTGGCGAGATGATGCTGGAGGTATTGAAGGTCGTGGTGATGAAACGACAGCCATGCTCCGTATGCGCTACAACCTATTTAATGGTGGCAGTGACGCAGCCAACGCCGAGAGCTTTGCTTACCAGTTAAATAAAGCGAAAGATCTGCGCGAACGTGCTTATCGCAATGTTGAAGAAGGTTTGAGACTATCTTGGAGTGCTTTGGACCTTACTCAACAACAGAAGCAGTTCTTGTCTGATCACGTTGATTCTGCATCTCAAACCGTTATCGCGTATGAAAAACAATACCGTATCGGTAAGCGTACCCTACTCGACTTGTTAAACACCGAAAACGAACTGTTTGAAGCTCGTAAAGACTATTTAGATGCAAAATACGCCGAGCAATACGCCAAGTATCGAGTCATGAACGCGACAGGTCAGTTACTCAACGCGTTACGTGTTGATGTCCCAACCGAGTGGAATCAGAAGGTGGAGTACTAGAACATGAAAGCAACAAAGATTCTGTTAGCACTAGGCGTTATGCTAACTACTCATCATGTAACCGCTGAAGATGAATACGAGTACACAGAAACTCCGAAAGCCGAGCAAATTGCAGACCTTCAAGATGATGATAATGACGGTGTAATCAACGCTCGTGATCTGTGCCCAGGTACACCAGCAACATCGGAGATCGACAATGATGGCTGTGGTGAGTACATAAAGTCGTCTGAAAAGATGGAAGTGCGCGTACTCTTCGCGAATGATTCAGACGAAATTGACCCCGTATTCCGTCGTCAAATTCGTGAGTTGTCTGAATTCCTGAAAGAATACCCTAGCACATCCATTGAGTTGCAAGGCTATGCAAGCAAAGTAGGTGGTTCAGAGCACAACTTAGACTTATCAAAGCGCAGAGCAAACAACGTTCGTGCCGCGCTACTTGGATATGGTATCGAGTCAGATAGAGTCCGCATTGTCGGATTTGGTGATACACACCTCGCCGAACAAGGCACAGACGAAGTGAGTCATGCGCTCAACCGACGAGTGACTGCATCTGTAATCGGTTATAAGGGCGAGATAAAGAAAGAATGGACGATATTCACCGCCCTACCAAAAAGTTAATTTAAGGAGCTTCGGCTCCTTTTCTTTTTTCACTCTTTGGAAACCGTATTATGCTTTAGGAATCGACGCTTTAGTGTTAATCTAGCCGCGTCATAACAATGAGAGTTTTGAAATGAGCAAACTTACAACAGATATCCAAGCAAACCTTGACCTTTTCGTTGCAGAAACGAAAGAAAACCAACTGGTTTGGGGTCTACGCAATGAAGAAGGTTGGCTATCTTGCGATTCAACTGAGTTCGAAAACAGCGAAGTCATGCCTTTTTGGTCAGCGAAAGAAGACGCACAAGCGCATAACGTTGAAGAATGGGCAGATTTCGAAGTACTAGAAATTCCTCTAGATATCTTTGTTGAAGATTGGCTTCTAACTCTTGCGGAAGATGGCGTTCTTGTTGGTACAAACTGGAACGCACAGTTGGAAGGCAAAGAGGTTGAACCTCAAGACCTAGCGAAACTGTACGTAGGCTAATTCTCCAAGACCTCAGCACCGCGCTGAGGTCTTTCTTCATTACTTACCTTTTCTATGTAAAGCTCGATCGAGCGCATATTTTTCTTCATCCCAATATCTATACCCTTCGGTTTTTGTCACAATGACCCGCTCCCAATTGGTATATCATACTGAACAAAGAATATAAAAATAACATAAGGTTACATCACTATGCGTACGCTGCTTTCTTTGCTTGCATCCCTATTTCTAGGCAGCCAAGCAAACGCAAGTGACACTCAAAATATCACGCAATGGCATGCTGTCTATCAAGCAACGATGAAAACGAATTCAAAGTCTGCGCTTAGTATGCTTCAGGATCGATATCATACGGCAGACTCCAATAGCGAAAAGCTTTACGTCAGTGGATTGATCTATGAGTACATGTCAAACATCGACCAGCCCTACTACGGCAGCAGCCAAATCTTAGAAAATCACTTTGCCAAGCTAGAGTCGAAATACATCCTTGCGCTTTCAGAAAGAAAAAGTGGCGACTACGACACTTCCGTAGACATCTTTACCTCACTGTTGCAAAGCGCTAAGCAACATAAAGATGAAGAAACGAAAGCACTAATGAACTATCAACTGTGCTACACCTTGAACCAGCAAGGACAATACCATAAGGCGAACTTCTTCTGCTCTTCATTGAACAAGCACCTAAATCACGACCATCAAGAGAGCATTCCTGCCGATCTAGCGTTACGCGTGATCGCTAACAACTTTGATTTTCGTGGTGAATATGAGGTCGCTTTGCTTTTATACCGCCGTTTATTAACGGAAATGCCTCCTCAAAGCGATCCTACAGGTGTATACAACGATGTAGGAAATTTACTGAGTGAGCTGGGCCAATACGAACAGTCTGAACAATATCTAATACAAGCCCTATTAGCTCGTCAGTTAGATGCCCCACCTTTACAAGTGGCACAGGTCGAACACAGCTTGGCATCAATGTACAGTCGTTCTTCAGACTACGCAAAAGCAATCAGCCATTACAAAAATGCACTCACTTTACTTGCTGAGATGGATTATCCATATGGTAAAGGCCTTACCTATCTTGGTCTCGGGTCTGCTTATGTAAATTCTGGAGACCTAAAAAGCGCAGTTCCGCATATTAAGAAGGCGCTAGAATTAGGCGAAGAGTATGACAACGAAAGATTACAAACCGAAAGTCATCTTGCAGCTGGCTTTGCTTACTTAAAGCACAACGTTTTAGACAAAGCACTTCAACATGGCGAACTTGCTTTGGCACTCGCGAATAAAAACGCAACGACCGCGCTACAAGCGAAAGCTCAGTTACTCTTGTCTCAGGCATATCAGAAACTAGATGACAATTCCGCAGCCCTTTCTCATTACCAAGAGTACGCTAAATTAGAGTTGGCGAACCGCGATGACAGCAATGTTAAAGCAATTGAAGCGTTGGATTTAACCAAGAGTGAGTACGAATATGACTTGCAACTCGTTAAGATCGATAACGAGAGAAACCTAAAACTACTCGAAATTGAAAAGCTTAGTGAACAGCAACGTGCGTACAACTTCATTATTTTCTGCTTACTTACTGTGTTACTCGTCGTACTGTTTGTGCTGCGTAAAACAAAGATAAAATCTCGTTTAGACCGCCTAACTGGTTCATTAAACCGCAGCACCATTATTGAGAAAATAAGAGCTCAAACTGTCAGTGCTCCAGAAGACATGCGATATGTATTGGCATTGATAGATTTGGATCACTTTAAGTTGATTAACGATCAACACGGTCATCCTACTGGGGACTTGGTGTTAAAACACGTATGCAAAGCCATTCAAGCTAAGCTAAACAAAGGTGAGTATATTGGGCGTTTAGGAGGAGAAGAGTTTATCTTGTTACTCAAGAATGTTGATGAGATTGATGTGCCATTCCGTATTCAAAGTTTGCATAAAACCATTTCAGAAAAACAGATTAAGAGTGAACAAGGCGATTCACTGAGTGTGACAGCAAGCTTGGCCTATCTTTCCACCTCAAAGCCTTTGAGTAACTTTGATGAACTGTATTCGATATTAGACCAAGCTTTGTATCAATCAAAAAGAAACGGGCATAACGCCGTGATTGATGCTTATAACGAGCCTATTGATCTTCCGACTTCTGTTTTTGAATCAACGACTGCATAACGGCATCTTTGTTGTTCAAGTAATCATCTAAGCCCGCTTTGCGCAGGTCGCAAGACGGGCAATCACCACAACCATCACCGATGATGCCGTTGTAACAAGTTAACGTGCTTTCACGGACAAGTTGCAACGCGTCATATTGATCGGCCAACGCCCACGTTTCTGCTTTGTTCAACCACATCAATGGCGTTTTGATTTCAAACTGACGATCCATGCCTTTAACCAACGCGCTGTTCATCGCTTTTACAAAGTCATCACGGCAATCCGGGTAACCACTAAAATCTGTTTCACAAACACCCGTAATTACCGTTTCTGCGCCAATTTGGTACGCGTAGATACCAGCAAGAGTCAGGAACAAGATGTTGCGGCCAGGAACGAAAGAGTTCGGTAAACCATTTTCTTGTAGCTCATGTGAAACTGGAATGTCATCACGTGTCAGAGAGCTGATAGCAAGTTCATTCAGTAGACCAACATCCATCACTTTATGTGCAGCGACACCAAGATCTTTTGCGACTTTCTCTGCCACTTCAATCTCCAGCTTATGACGCTGACCGTAGTCAAATGTAATGGCATGTACTTCGTCAAACTCTTTTAACGCTTGAACCAGACATGTTGTAGAGTCCTGTCCACCACTGAAAACAACCACTGCTTTTTTCATCTTTCTCTCCGAGCTTAAGCAATACTTAGGTATTTATGAGTTTGAACCGACAGACGCCAGTTGCGAGCAACACAGGTATCAATGCACAGTTGGGTAGCACGAGGCTTTTGACTGATAGGCTGAAGTGCGATCACTGTCTTCTCACCGATCTCTGCAGACGCCAATAACACATCCAGTTGATCGATGTCTTTTTGGGTGCCAACCGGGTGCTTGATTTCATTTGCGCGTTCTAATGCACTTTTGAGTACTGGTAGCTTCCCTTTCATTGCGACCTTCGGTGACACCGTCACCCATGTACTTTCTGAAGTCACTACCTCTGAAGTACCACTGGTTTCGATTTGGCATTGGCAGTCCATTTCTTCAAAAGCAGCCGTCAACGCACGTAAATCATAAATGCATGGTTCACCACCAGTGATCACAATATGCTTCGCATTGAAGCCCTGCTTTTTGTATTGAGCTACGATGTCTTCCGCCGAGGCGAAACACCAGGTTGGAGAATCTTCTGTTTTCACCAAGATATCGCCGATTTGGCGCTGGTCTTTCTCTTCTGCGTACCAAGTCTGTTTCGTATCGCACCAAGAGCACCCAACCGGACATTCCTGCAAACGAACAAAAACCGCTGGCACACCAGTGAAAACCCCTTCCCCTTGGATGGTTTCAAACATCTCATTTAGCTTATACAACGTAGAACTCACTCAACTCATTATACTTCGAGGCGAAGACCTTAATGGAGAGGCGCACTCAGGTCAATTTAAACCAAAAATAAATTGTTAAAATAGGTTGTTTTGTAGTTTCATACGCAGGTTCCCAATTTTTAAGGTAAGTAAAGATGTACAAACTGATCGCCCTAGACATGGACGGTACGCTGTTAAATAGCGAGAAAGTCATTTCTGAAGAGAACAAACAAGCGATTGCTAAAGCTCGCGAAGCGGGTGTTACTGTAGTCCTTGCCTCAGGCCGCCCTCTTGAAGGAATGCAAGACAAGCTAGACGAGTTGAACATCGACTCAGACAAAGACTTCGTTCTGTACTATAACGGCTCAATGGTGAAGAATATTGGTACGAACGAAATCATCCACCAGCAAATCATCGATGGCAAAGCGGCGAAGAAGATCGCTCGTAAAGCACGAGAACTTGGCGCTTATGTTCACGCATTCAGTCAAGAGCACGGCCTAATCACGGAAGAAAGCAACCCTTACACAGACATTGAAGCGAAAATCAACGGTCTTGAAATTACCGAAATGAACTTCGACGCTCTAGAAGATGATCACGGGATCATTAAAGCGATGATGGTTGCAGAGCCAAGCAAACTGACTGAAGTTATCGTGGCGTTACCTGCGGAATTAAAAGAAGAGTTTACGGTAGTGCAAAGCGCGCCTTTCTTCTTAGAATTTTTAAACCCGTCAAGCAACAAAGGTATCGGTGTTTCTGCGATCGCTGAATACTTGGGTATCAAAGCTGAAGAAGTGATTTGCATGGGTGATGCAGAAAACGATCACCATATGCTTGAATACGCAGGCCTCGGTATTGCTATGGCGAATGCGATGGAAGAGACCAAACGCATCGCAAACTATATTACCGAAAGCAATGATGACCACGGTGTCGCTAAATCAATCGAGAAGTTTGTTCTTAGCTAAAAATTAAAAAGGCCGAGCATTAATTGCTCGGCCTCTCTCGTTCACGAGATTATAACTGTGCACTCGCGACACCATCAACAACATCGACTTTTTTCTTTATCACTGCGTCTAAGTCCTCTGGGTACCAAACCTCAACCCAAATAGCTGTTTGATGATTAGGTAACATCACAACACCATTGTAAGATTCGCCGTTTGTAACAGGCGTTCTTATTACCTGAGAATTATAATCAACCGTACCATCGGACATATCAGTGTATACCGATAGAAAACCACGAGAGTACTGACTATTGGCGACAGATAACTCGACTTTAACTTCTCTTTCAGATTTGAAGTCAAAGTCTTCAGGTACCACAAGGTTAGCAGTAATTCCGGTTGGCTTTTCATCTTGTGCTTGGTCGTCATCCTCTTGAGGTTGTTGATCATCATTTTCAACTTGATCATCATCTTGAGTAACGCCCGCTGGCGGTGTAGACGAACCAGAGCCTGAGTCATCACCTCCTCCACATCCAAAGACGAAGAGAATTGCTAGGACGCTTACTATCCAGTTACGTATTTTCATAATATCCTCCTCATTAATCCGCTGTTGTCCAAGTGTTGCTAGCATCTGGGTTGTTATACCAAGTTGGTTTTGATGAACCACCAGATTCAGCCCACTCCGCAAAGTCAGGATAAGCAATACTTACATCAATGTACTCTGAAGGATGGTTCCAACTTGAAGGGATAATAATCCCCCACGGAAGATTGCCACTGGTACGGTAGTATTTACTGGTTGCAGGATCAGAATCATCATCTGCAGTACCATAGAACCCACTGACCGAGGTACCTCTTGACGTAGGTGCAAAGTCCGCGGTGTGAATCTCTATATCTTTGCCTGGAGGAGTGGTGAAACTATCACCATGGTAACCACCACCGGCGAAGATAAATGGGTCAAAACCACTTAATGTAGGGAAAGAAGAAACTGATGGCTCAGAGCCTGATTTGAAAGGTAGAGAAATACTGAATGTCATCTCTGTTGATTCAAGACTCATGCTACAGCTTGGATTGGTTCGGTGGAAACCACACTCAGGGTTAATCGGAATATCACCTTTCAAGTTAGTAGATGCAACTACAACAAGATCCCCTCCAGGAGATGCGACCGATTTGTCTTCACCTGTAAATGGAGAGATGTTACTTCTTGTCACACCATTCTTAGTCACTCTCGCTGTGTCAAGATTTACATCACTTTCAGAGAAGCCTTCCAACTTCCAAGCTAGACCATTTTTATACGAAGCACCGTAAGCAGTTACTGTACCTTCTATATCAAAACGTAGTACATTGCCGTCTTTGATTACTAGCTTAGAACGGTAATAAGTCACTACGTCATTAAGGTCAAAGTCTCCCATTTCAGGCCAGTTATCTTCAAACGCAGCAGTGTAGTAGTCCGAAGTTTGTATAGTTGTACCTGGATCTGTCACATCGAAGACATAGTCCTCAACCTCACCATCACCAGCGTAACCGTCGCTAGGTAAATTGACTAAGCTTGAAACCCTGAATCGTGTTTGCACGTTACCAATCAATGCATCATCGTTTACACGCACAGGAACGACATTGGCACCCGTAGTAACCGCGTGATTCAGAATAATTTGCTCGTCTGCATCAAAACTACCATTCATGTCCCAATCGGCCCAACCCTGAAGATAACCAGTACCAACAACGGTAACGTTAATGAGAGAATCAAGACCTTTTTCAAAGTTAGTCAGAAGCGTAACGCCATCATCATCGTCACCGAGCGCGTCGAAGTCATCACCTGTTGACGCTGCGTTTGGCTGCCCGTCGCTTTCTGCATCAATGCTACTACCCATAAACAAAGATGTAGTCACAGCATGCTGCGCACCGTTGTTTGCCAGTAACGTACCATAACTATCGGGAGCGTCACCAAAGTCGAACTCATCGTTGGTTTCCGTTGGGTTGGTAAAGCCTGATAACTCCCAGTTCCCGTCAAAGGCTGAAAAAATGGCGTTTGGGAAAGGAGAACTCGCGGATGTCTCTGTTTCGAATTGAAGTGTTACTGTTGATGAGTTTTTGTACACAAGCTTAACTGCACCAGATGTATTCGCTTCATCAAAGTTGGTGCCAGGTCCTGTGAAGAGCACTGAGCCGTCAGCCTCTTCAACAGCGGTTAAACTTGCTGATGCTGTGCCCGTTTGATAGCTGTAGAAACCTTCACTCTTAAAAACTCTGAGTTGTTCAGATTGAACCGGTTCACCATCAATATCGTAACCAATAAACTCAAACTCAGGAATAACGTAAGGAACAGAAAATGTTCCGCTCAAGGCTCCAGTGCCATCGAAGAATTCAAATTTATAAACGAGACCTGCTGAACCAGCGGAATTGACTGTGTATAAAAAGCCGATATCACCGTTGGGCTCGGAAGAAGTTGTCTGCTTGTAATTTGGAGTGTGAAATAAAAAAGTCGCATCCCCAAATGTGTTACTGGACACTTTAGCATCAATGGTTTTGCCATCATGCGTACCGACGTTAATAAAGTGCATGTCTGCGCCACTGTAGCTTGGCCCCAATTGCCCATCAGTGCCGTCGGTCGCCTCCTGATGATTAGAAAAGTCGAGATCGACAGTTTCACTCATCACGTTAGGACTAATGACACCCAGTAGACAAGCGAGCGTAATATTGTATTTCGCTATCATAATTTGTCTCTCTTAGTTGATGTGGATCATGATAAATGCATAAATCCGTTTTGCATGACATCCAACAACCAGCAAAAGCTTCTCAGTTTTGTGCAAGCTAAAAATGCAACAGATTTCCTACATATTCACTGAAAGCAAATATGACGCCAATTATCGCCTAAAATTAAAGCCTTATAAATCAGAGTTTTAATTAAACTCACCAAGTGACACGACACAAATGTTACTTTGACTCTTTATTTGAATTGCATTTTAAAATTAAGATTCGGTCTAGAGTTCATATCAAAAACAAAAAAGCCCCGCACATTGCGGGGCCTCTTTATTTGGGGAGTAGCTGGCTATTGTTTGGCTACACCACTCTCACTTTCTGTGATGAGTTTTCTTGATAAAATCACAAAAATAAACATTAACAGTGGATAGTGGAACGTGTTGAACACTAATGACCAGAACCCACTGAATGAAACCGTCGTGCCTAGATACAAATAAAGTTGTTCAACAAGCAACAGAGCAAGAATCACAAAAAGCATTTGCTGGCGTTCAAATCGAATTTCAGACTCTTTAAACGTCATCACCAACGCAGAAGCAGTAATCAGTATAGCCAACCAACTCGTGAACACAGGCAATGGCCAAATTACTGAGATAACGGCAGTAATTGCTGTCATCGTGAACCAAACACTCTTTGAGCTCAGTAACTTATCGACATCCACATCAGGATTGCTTTCTAGACGCAGCACATGCCACGCCACTAACACACCTAACACCGCGCCGATGAACATATCCAAGATGAAGGCGGTTCCAAGAAAGAACTTACACGCCATCACCGTTAGCGTAACTAAAGTGACAGACAGAGTGATTCGGTTTAGACCAAAACTATTGGTTCTTTGAAACAAAAACGTCATAACACAGAACCACACTGCAATAGGCAAGCTTGGGAAGCTAAAACCGAAGCTCTGCGTTAACTCCGCCATCGGCATATAAACGTGTGGGCGAGGCAATGAAAAGCCTTGCTGCGCGACTAAAGCCATTAAAGACGTTGCCGTCACCGCAAAAAATAAACGATACACGAAACGACTATCAAACTTCATCATTACGAATGGGAACAGAAACAGCAAGAATGTTGGACTACTTAAGCCCGTAATCATATCTGCGACTTCACAAGCCATCTCGCGGCTGGATTCAGAAAATGACCCAACCCAACTTTGGAGATCAACCATCCAAGACAACTCCGCTTGGCGAAAGCTCGGCGCTGACTCTATAAGTTGCTCGACATATACAACTGGTTGGTCTGTTGCGTGCGAATAAAAGCCCGCTACATCTGCCCATTGTGTAGGATAACGATACAGTGATGCCGCCATGTTACTCGGTTCAACCAGCATAGCGGATGCGACCTCAACACCATAATGCGGCGCAAACCATATAGGTAGCTCATTTCCGTCTAGCGAGTTGGTCATCGAGAAAGCGATCACTTCAGAATCTGAAACACAATCGAAAAATACTGCCGTATCGGTTCTACCCAATTCGTCCCCAACCGTTACGACTAAACCCGTTTCTTCCCAAGTTTCTCGCTGAGCCGCAAGTTTCGGTGATTCTCCTTCGATAATCGTACCGCCAGGAAGTGAGATTTTGTTCGTCAATATTTCATGAATAAGTACTAGCTTGTCATCTGCTCGGACAACACAAAGCGCCCCTTTGATGTCTTCAGGAAGAGGGTTCGCGGCAGATGTAGGAGAAATAAACAGTGAAATGGAATACAGGATGAGAAAAAACAACTGTCTCAGCACAAAATACAACCTTACATAAAGAGAAGAATCACAAAGCAATGATGACAGGGTTACTGATATTTTTCGACATAAATTAAGTAACCAGTTGTACATTTGATGCACATATCAAAAAAGACTTTGAGGCACTCCACAAAATAGCTCTGACAAAAATCAGACATAACTCGAAATATTGGCTGCGATTTTGCCAGTTATATAAAGTTAACGTCAGGATAATTTACATGGATTTTACTCGTTCTCAGGATTGAAACAATAAAAGAGAGCTTATTACTGACGATAAATAAACTCTCTTTATAGATGTATTACAAGTTTACAGCTTCAGCCATGCATCAGTCCAAGCACTGCCCACGCCTGGTTCATAAGCGCTTGGTGTTGAGCCACACCACAAACTGTTTGGCCAAGGCTTACATTGGTAACTTGCACCGTTATTCGTCACCACGTCCCCTGCAGAATAATTCGTACCCGCTTGGTAAGCATCACCCGAAGTTGGCGGCGTTGGTGGTGTAGGCTCTGTTGGTGGCTCTACCGGAGGATTAGTCCCAGAACAATCTGAGCTGCCAATTGGCTGCCATACTCCCCAAGGCCCCGAATCGGAGGGGTTATCACCTTGGGTCCACCATTGTGCTTGCCATAACTGACCAGCCCAAGAAACAGTTTCACCCGTGTTGTATACGCCACTCGCTTGCCATTCATTGTCACAACTTCCTGATGGCGGTGTCGTTGCGCTAGTAGCAGAAGCTGTTGCCACTGCTTGGTATGCTGTACTGGTTTTATCGATGCCAAAAGCTAAAGCGACTCTCGCATCACCTGCTTGAGACGCGCCAAATTCCACATCGACACGACACGAGCTTCCTGCATTGAGTGTCGATTGTGCACATTGGTCTCTGGTGATCATCGCAGATTTCGTGACACCAGAACTTTGCAGTCCCACATTTTCTACAGTAAACGCAACATTACCGGTATTTTGAATGCTGAAACTGTGTTGCTTCAGCTCACCCACTTTAAAAGAACTCAAAGCCTGATTTGCGGTATAACCGACAGAAACATTATCTGTTGGCGGTGCCGTCGTACCTAAAACGCCATCAACAAAACTGCGCAATGCTGCAATGTCGCTGTACACACCGTACTTACCCGGTCGAGCACAACCTATCCCCCAACTGACGATGCCTAGCTGAGTGACGAGACCGTTATTATTAACGACGATGGGACCGCCGCTGTCTCCCTGGCAAGAGTCTATACCACCTTGTGGCACACCCGCACAGAATGATACTGAGCCAACCGTGGTGTAATTACCGCCAGCTTGTCGACAAGTCGCATCAGAGACCAGCGGAACATCTACTTCTTGTAGAGCGGTTGGCGAGCTGCCCCCCTCCGAAGTTCGGCCCAAACCCGCGACAGTTAACCAATCACCGACGCCTGCATATTGCGAGACACTGCCTGCTGCAATATCCACTTTTGCAACACCTTGAGGGATCGAAGTGAGCTTAAGAAGGGCTATGTCATTTGAAAGCGTAGAAGCATTATAAGAAGGATGAACATAGATCTGGCTGACATTGGAACGTACGCCATCAGTACCGTTATAAATCACGCCACCAATTTTTACCGCGATCTGATTTGGTGTGTAGGAGGCCTGAGCGAAAGAAGCAAAACTTTGAATAAGCCCCATAATGGTACCTAACAACCCCAATAACGTAACCACATTCGCCAGCGTTGATATCACCGTAGTACGACGACTTGAACGG
>NZ_JAHGAD010000065.1:0-1753 GCF_030248375.1 Vibrio sp. B181a
AATTTCGAATAATGTCTTTTCCAGTTTTGCTTTTTCTTGATGTGTTAACGACGTTCGGGTGAGTTCATGATTTATTCTGTTGATTTGCTGGTTCATCCATACTACATCCTGTCGCCAATAAGGCCTCAGCTTGTTCACTCAAAGAGCCCGCTGTCATGTCTTTTTTCATTGTGTTCTCGGTTCTTTCGCCTACGGCTCATAAAAACATAGGTGATTGGTCAAGAAACATAAAGAAATGGTGCCAGGATCACTGGCACATCATAAAAGTCACTATTTGATCGAAAACGTAAAACCCAGCCCACTTTCAAACCAATCTGGTTGCAGAACGTTGATGAGCTGCGCTTTCACCTCCCATTTAAGCTGAGCCAGTTCGTTAAGGTGAGCGTGACATTGCGAAGGTGAGTACAGCTCAGAGCCGTCTTCGTTGGTCCACATCACCACCTCATCAATCACGTTCAGCGCCGCTTCTTGTACGCTGGCAAATTCACTGACGCGAGATATGGCCAGCAGGCCTTCATCGTCATAGACAGTTATTTTCATTACACTTCTCCAAAAAAGCAGAGAATGCCCCCACTGGGAGAGCATCCCAGTGGGTGGTGCGCAACGCGCAATAAAAAGCCCCAATCCAAAATGGATTGAGGCTTTCTGGTTAAAAATGAGGCAATGATACTTATGAAAGCAACGCCATTAGTATCTGCTCTTTGAACAGTAATGTGACGGCACCAACAATGATGGTCCCACAAATCGCCCATTGCATTCGATCAAGCTTAGAACGCACTTCTTTGACTTCACCACGAACGCCAGTAATGTCTTGCTTTAGCTCTGCACGAACTTCGGCAATGTCCTGCTTTAGCTCTGCGCGAACTTCGGCAATTTCTGTACGAACCTCAACAAGCTCAGAGCGAACCTCATCAATACGTCGATTCAGGTTGCGCTCCGTCTCTTGCAACTGCTCTCGTGTCACCGCGTGCTGCGAGACATCAAGCAAGTGCTTCATCAAATCTTTCTGGGTAAATTCGTTTGAGTTACTCATCGTCATTATTTCTTCCTGCGATTTGCTATCAATATAACAAAAAAGACAGAAAACCCCAATTCCCGACAGGAGCGAGGTTCCTGTCGGAGTGGTTGCCCCTAGTTCAGGCCGCGTTGAAATCGAAATACGGTCATGAACGGGGTGGATTCCTCCCACACCATAAAGTCATAGCTAAGGCGTTGTTGGATTTGCTTTATATCAGCGGGGTAAAACTGACCATCAACCATCAAGAAACCAGCGTTAGCTAACTCTCGTGGTGAAATATCACTCCCCTTCGCCACAGTAAAAAGCGCGCGGCTTTTTGTCTGCAAACCATTGATACTTGCCATCTTGCTCTCCAAAAAAATAAAAGGAGAGCCGACGCCAAAGGGGATCGAGTCCCCTGTGGGTGAAAAGTAACAAAAAGCCCCAACACATAACATGCATTGGGGCAGTGGGACATCAAGCCGCTTGCTGATTTTCATCAGAACCTTTTGAAGTGGACGATTGTAACAAGACAACGTCATTCACCTTCAAGTACTTCACTTTCAGCAGACGCCCCTTAATGGAAGCACCAAACTGACCCGCTTTCGTACTGTGGTTGCTTTGATAAGTAAAGGTTTCGAGTGAGATGTCACTGATAGTAAAACTCAGTGAACCTTTGTCGCCACCTTGTGGGCTAAAGTCGTAGCTATCAAGCTGATGCACTTCGAAAAGCGCAATGGCTTCTTTGCCAACCAC
>NZ_JAHGAD010000066.1:0-3503 GCF_030248375.1 Vibrio sp. B181a
AATTTCGAATAATGTCTTTTTCAGTTTTGCTTTTTCTTGATGTGTTAACGACGTCCGGGTGAGTGCATGATTTATTCTGTTGATTTGCTGGTTCATCCATACTACATCCTGTCGCCATAATAACAGTGTGTGCCTTGGGGCACTTCTTGCTGCCACCAATAATGCATCAGCTTGTTCACTCAAAGAGCCCGCTGTCATGTCTTTTTCATTGTGTTCTCGGCTCTTTCGCCGACGGCTCATTAAACATAGGGAGTTAGTCAAGAAACATAAAGAAATGGTGCCAGGATCACTGGCACATCATAAAAGTCACTATTTGATCGAAAACGTAAAACCCAGCCCACTTTCAAACCAATCTGGCTGCTGAACGTTGATGAGCTGCGCTTTCACCTCCAATTTAAGCTGAGCCAGTTCGTTAAGGTGAGCGTGACATTGCGAAGGTGAGTACAGATCAGAGCCGTCTTCGTTGGTCCACACCGCCACTTCATCAATCACGTTCAGCGCCGCTTCTTGTACGCTGGCAAATTCACTGACGCGAGACATGGCCAGCACGCCTTCATCGTCATAGACAGTTATTTTCATTGCCTTTCTCCAAAAAAGCAGAGAATGCCCCCACTGGGAGAGCATCCCAGTGGGTAGTGCGCAAAGCGCAATCAATAAGTGAAGGTTGTCCCTTATTCACTCACGGTTTAAGCAAAGTGTTTTCTTACCTCAGACTTCATCACCCCAAGATGCGCAAAGCGCTCAGGTTTACTGTCTGCGGCGATCACTGCCTTCAAAAAGCGCTCATAGTCTGCAACCTCGCTTTCTTGTAACGTCTTTCCGGCAGCTTTCATAGCAATGACAAACTTGTCACCGATGATCGATGTCAGATCCGCTTCGACGTTCGGTAAGCACGCGTTGACCAGAGCGTGGATTTCAAGATCAACGTTCCAACCAAAAAACTGACGTTCCAGTTGACGACTCTCCGGTGTTAAAGGAAGGCCGCACTGCATCATGAGCTTATTCGCGGTTAAACGAATGGCGGTTGAGTCAGAGAGCATTCGCCCGGTTTCCGGCTGTATGCAGCGGTGCATAAAGTCAGAGGAGTCTCTCGAAAAATCGAGGGCTGCGAACCGCTCGTACGGCAACGCATTGACCTCCCCTAACTGACATAACATCCACTGCCCAGCGAGGGCATACGCTTTTAGCATCACCGTATGCGTCTTGATGGTTTGCAACCGAACCGTCGCGGGCTCATCATTTTCCATCCACAGGCCTCCCCACTTAAGCGCATCACTGAGTGATTGCCAAAACACACGCGCCACCTCTCGGTTGGCCTCGTTAATGGTTGCTGTTTTTGCGTTCAAACTCAGCAACGTTGCTGTCGCGTCTTTGATGCTTTTGAGTGGGAATAAATACGCACTCTTGGCTGTAATGGTATTGCGTTCAAAGTCCACAAGGCCTTTAAAGCAGCACAGCTCATTGGCCAGTTCAATGGCCAATTGAGGCAAAGCCTCTCGTGAGTTGTACGCATCCGATAAGCTCTGCGCTGGCTTTGAGACGTTTTGGTTGATGTCAGTAAACGCCATTTTTCGCTCTGCCAACGTCATGTCAACAAACAGCAATAGCGGCACACTGTCTTGACCAAGTTCAGACGCTTCTTGGATAGCCAGACGAATGCCACTGGCTCGATGCTGACCATCAAACAGTTTAAGCTGCGCGTCCATTGGAATGCTGAGCTGACCGATAAAGGTTTCATTACCCAGCATGTAAAATTGCACAGACTCAGGACTGGTTGGGTCCGTCTCAATCACGCCCGTTAAACAAGGTATGATGTAGCTGTCTCGATGATGCAGCATGTACTGCGCTACCTTGCGCGCTCGACCAGGATTGACCAAGCGCTGAGAGCGCGACAAGGTCTCTCCGTCATCGATGCGAAGCAGTTTGGTTAATACCCGCATTGGCATGGCCACGTTGTAAAAACAGCGGCCAGCTTGAACGCCTCTCGCGGCAGGTAATGTGTAGACCCATTTATCAGACATGGTTCGTCTCCTTTATTAAAGAGAGCCACGCCCAAACCAGAGAGCGTGCTCCCGGATGGGTAAAGAAAAACCCCTACCCAGTGGGCAGAGGTTTTTGAGGTTCAGTTGAATTGAGGGTTATTTGGCGATGGCAGCGACTAAAGCGAGAACGCCAAGTAATATTGGGATCAACACAATTTTCCATGGACGCCAGATGATCTGGCTATCAATATTGCGCTGCTCCGCGTAAAACTTACGCTCTTCTGCGTTTAACTTGTACGCTTCTGAAAGGGTTCGATAGAGATCAGCGTTCTCTATTTCGAGCTCTTCAATGCGTTTTTGCTTTTCGCACATGTCTTTCTCCGTATTCATAAAATGAGAATAACAAAAAAGACAGAAAACCCCAATTCCCGACAGGAACGAAGTTCCTGTCGGAGTTGTTGTTAAATGGTTAAATCAGCACTTCCACCACGGGGTACGAAATGTACCTCCCGTGAAGTGTTCTTGCTGTGCGTCGAACGATCCCCACTTGTTCAAGTGTGCCTAAAAATCCAGCGTATTCATCGCAATCTTTGATCGCGGTTTCTCGCTCCCCAAACACATTACCAGGCAAGCACACCGTTGGCGTACCTATCGGTTCTCCAGGGAAGGAGTCTGAGGTTTCGTTGCGTGGCGTATTGGCAGTATATAACTGAAGCGCAATTTGCTTGTTAGCACGATAGTGATGCTTCGATACTTCACAATCGATCTTCTCCCCGTCAGCCAGCGTGACGGTAACCATTGGTTGAGTCATGTCATTGCTCCAAATGTAAACAAAAGAAGGAATGACCCCATAGAGGAGACACTCCCCTCTATGGGTTAATGGGTTGCCCCTAGTTCAGGCCGCGTTGAAATCGAAACACGGTCATAAACGGGGTGGATTCCTCCCACACCATGAAGTCATGGCTAAGGCGCTGTTGAATTTGCTTTATATCAGCGGGGTAAAACTGACCATCAACCATCAAGAAACCAGCGTTAGCTAACTCTCGTGGTGAAATATCACTCCCCTTCGCCACAGTAAAAAGCGCGCGGCTTTTTGTCTGCAAACCATGGATACTTGCCATCTTGCTCTCCAAAAAATAAAAGGAGAGCCGACGCCAAAGGGGATCGAGTCCCCTGTGGGTTATCAATGAAAGTAATAAAAAGCCCCAACACACAAAAGTGTATTGGGGCAGTAAGACATCAAGCCGCTTGCTGATTTTCATCAGAACCTTTTGAAGTGGACGATTGTAACAAGACAACGTCATTCACCTTCAAGTACTTCACTTTCAGTAGGCGCCCCTTAATGGAAGCACCAAACTGACCCGCTTTCGTACTGTGGTTGCTTTGATAAGTAAAGGTTTCGAGTGAGATGTCACTGATAGTAAAACTCAGTGAACCTTTGTCGCCACCTTGTGGGCTAAAGTCGTAGCTATCAAGCTGATGCGTTTCGAAAAGCGCAATCGCTTCTTTGCCAACCACTTT
>NZ_JAHGAD010000067.1:0-1341 GCF_030248375.1 Vibrio sp. B181a
CATTACCCTAGTGGTCATGCACTTGCGATCACTCAGACAACTTTTCTCTCGGAATGGCACCTGGGCCATCTACCTCAGTAAACACATCTCTGAAATCAGAGAGGTCGTTGTCGATAACGTCACCCGAATGATGGCTTGTGGCTCATCGAGCATGGGGTCACGGCTCTATAAGTGCAAAAATTCTGGCTGTACCTACACCAAAAACCTCAATCAAACCTGTAAGTCTCGTGCTTGCAGCAGTTGTGGCGTCAAATCCACCGAAAGGTGGATACGCCAACAACAGCATGTGTTGCCTGATTGCGAATGGCAACACATCACCTTCACCATGCCAAGCACTCTCTGGCCTATCTTTCGTCATAATCGCTGGTTGCTTAATCGATTATTCAAATGCGCAGCCGACATTTTAACGACTTGGGCGAAACGGCAAGGCTTAGAAATAGGCGTTTTTTGTGCGCTTCATACCTACGGCCGTAAGCTCAATTGGAATTGCCATGTTCACGCTTCTGCGACACGGGGAGGAATTTGCCAACGAACAGGACTGTGGAAGCCCATTTATTTCAAAGCCAAAGTGACCGAAGCATGTTGGCGAGCTGCGATCACGCAGCTCTTAAGCGCGCATTACTCAGAGCTTGATTTAAGTGCCGCCGATTGTCCGTTCATACGTCATGAAAAGGATTGGTTCGCCTTTCTACGTAGCCAATATCATCGTCGTTGGAAACTGCATTTTGGTAAGAAAACGGACCAACAGCATAAGACGGTCAATTACCTCGGTCGTTATTTGAAGCGACCTCCGATTTCAGGTTCTCGCTTGCACCACTACAGCAAAGGCGGTCAGCTGACGTTTGAATACCTTAACCATCGAACAGGGGAAAAGGAAATGCTGACTTTAGCCGCTGAGGATTTGATTTGTCGGCTCATCGAACACATTCCCGATAAGCACTTTAAGATGATCCGCTACTACGGTTTTCTGTCGAATCGTCGCCGCGGTGAAATGCTGCCAAAAGTCTACGATGCGTTAGAGATGGAAAGCAAGGACGCGCCAGCGCTGCCTTGCTATGCCAGCATGCTAAAGAAATACGCTAAGGTTGATCCGTACGAATGCCTATTCTGCAGAGACAGGTTAGAGTTTGTCAGTTTTAGAGCGGGAGAAAGCCGCGAAGAATTGATAAGACAGACAGTTTTAGAAGGCCAATTGAGGTCAGCTTAGTACCTTCCTGTGGATAAGTTTATCTGCAATTTGAGCAAACTTGACCATGACAACATTCCCGCAACACTACCCACCCCACTTAGACACATAACCACCAAAAAACAATCACAACTGATTGAATTACCTTCGATTTA
>NZ_JAHGAD010000068.1:0-4348 GCF_030248375.1 Vibrio sp. B181a
GCAACGTCATTCAGTGCTCTTACGGCACACGAGATTGCTTGAGGCACGTAAGCTTGATCGCCACTACCGATTTGAGCGTAAAGCTCACGAACTTTAAGTAATTCGCCTAACAAATTGTTCAAGAGTGATTCGGCACGCGTGGCATTTTTACTATGCGTTAGTTTTAGTGGTTAAGGTGGAATGCGGAGGCTTCGGTATTGCGTGCCTCACACCTTAACAAGGCGTTAGGTTTCTAAGAGGAAAATCATGTTTACAGTGGAAGTTGAAAAGGGGTTAGAGCTCGCCCTCGTTGAGCCTAAATTCGCGTCAAAATATCTCGAAATTGTCTCAAATCAGCGTGACTATTTAAGTGAATGGTTAGCTTGGCCTCCTCATGCGGAAAATGAAGAGTTTTTCCTGAGCTTTATCAAAAAATCATTACACGACTATGCCGACGGTAAATCATTAGTTTGTGCAATGATCTATCAAAATGAAGTAGCAGGAAATATCAGCTTCAATACGATCAATCACGACTTACAAAAAGTAGAAATTGGCTATTGGTTACGCCATGATTTACAAGGCAAAGGTATTGTAAGCAAATCACTAACAAAGCTTATTGATTATGCTTTCACTGAATTGAATATGCAGAAAGTTCAAATATCAGCAGCAGTAGATAATCAAGCAAGTCGCAGTGTTTGTGAGAGGCTTGGGCTCAAACTAGAGGGTGTCATAACCCGTGCTGAAAATTTAAATGGCCGAGTTGTTGACCATGCAGTTTATGGGTTAAGTCGTTAATTTTAAGCCAAAACCTAACAAACAATTTAAGAGTGATTCCTAACGCTTGGGACTTTTGGTTCTAATTTGAGTACAGTGTTTACGGTGGCATGGTTGAGTTTCGTGGTAGCGTTACTCACACCTTAATTGGGCGTTAGTTTGCAAGAGGAAAAACGCAGCTATATCGCAAGATCTAGTGGTAAAAGCTGAAAGTCTAAATAGCCATATCAGTGTTCAATTTCAGTGTTAACTTGCGTGGTAAAAATCCAAAATTGGCATCGTGTCAATGGTTGATTTGTTCTTTGGTGCGGCGAGTTATGGGTTAACCAAGCTGTACTTTTTTTGCTGAAACTCTGCTCGTTGAGTTTGTTGGTGCAAAAGCCGATCTACTCGCTGAAATGGCGTTTTCTATGGTGTGGTAAGTTCATGTGGTTTCAGTGGCTTTGTTGAAAGTCCGTATTGTGAGATTGGTTTTCCAAAAGCGCTTTTTGGTGTTGTGAGTTCGTTTTCTGCGGCGTTGTTTGTTCCACGTGGTTTCATTGAGTAGCCGCTTTGAGACTACGCCTGACTTAAGTGCATCCAAACACATAAGGCTTATTGTTTTCAAAGCTTAAAATAACGTAAAATCAACGCTTTGGGTTTGCAAACTAACAAACTGCTCAAGAGGGATTCGCAACGCGTGGCATTTTTACTATGCGTTGGTTTAAGTGATTAAGGTGGTATGCGGCGGCTTCGGTATTGCGTTGCTCACCCCTTAGCAGGGCGTTAGCTTCATACATCAAACAATAGGAGATACAACATGAAAAATGGATTTACTAGATTATCTTTGGTTCTGTCAGGCTTTCTTGCTGGAAGCTTACAACTAGCTTCTGCATCTACACTTGAATGCGGGAAATATGTCGGCTGTGAAAGGAAGTTTTGCGAAATAGAACAGCAAATTGTAATTGCCAGCAGTAAAGATAACCAAGCTAAAGTGGAAGGGCTCAAAATCGCTTTGAATCAGTCAAAGTCAACATGTACGAATGAATCACTTGTTGAAGACCTAACTTCTGAAATATCCGAAGTTAAAGAGGAAATAAGAGAATACGAAGCTGATTTACTTGAGGCTCAAAACGACAATAAGTCAGACAAAGTTAAGAAGTATGTAGATAAGATTGCAGAAGAAAAGCAAAAGCTTAGTCAGCTAATAGAAGAGTTGAACACTTTAAAATAAAGCTAACAAAGCATTTAAGACGGATTCCCAACGCTCGGCATTTTCGGTTTGCTTCAGTTTAAGTGTTTACGGCACAATACTTTAAGTTCAGTGGTCGCGTTGCTCACCACTTAATGCGGCGTTAGTTTTATGGAGGAAATATTGTGGAAATCTGGAAGTTATTGTTCTTTATACCTGCGTGTTTTGCGCTCAATATGACTCCTGGTCCAAACAACCTATTGTCCATGAACAATGCTCGCTGCTACGGTTTCAAGTCCGCTTTTATTGCTGGGCTTGGTCGTATTGCTGCATTCGCTGTAATGATTGCCTTGGCTGCTTCTGGCTTAGCAGTCGTGCTCTATGCTTCTGAGACTCTATTTCTAACGATTAAAATTGTGGGCGCGGCTTACTTGTTGTGGATTGCCTTTAATCTTTGGCGTTCGGAAGCAAGTCCTGTTTCTGAACTAGAAAATACTCGCAACCGATTAGGTTTGGCTAAACAAGAATTTTTGCTAGCCGCCGGTAATCCAAAGGCGACCTTAATCTTTACCGCTTTTCTACCACAGTTCGTCGATGTTTCAGCGAGTGTAAATGAACAGTTCTTTGCTTTAGGGGCTACGTTCCTCATTTTAGAAATGGGTGCAATATCGATTTATGCGATATTTGGAATTTACTTAAGGCAATGGTTTACGAAGCCGAAAATGGCAAAGTGCTTCAATAGAGGTTGTGCAACTTTTTTGGCTATGTCTGGAGCAAGCTTGTTACTGAGTCGCCAGCAATAAAACTAACAAACTGTTTAAGAGTGATTCGCAACGCGTGGCATTTTTACTATGCGTTGTTTTAAGTGTTTAAGGTGGTATGCGGAAGCATCGGTATTGCGTTGCTCACACCTTAACAGGGCGTTAGGCTTTTAGGAGATAATGTGGAAAATTGGATACCTGCTTTAAGTACAACAGGGTTAACTGCAATACTAGTATTCCTTTGTAGAAACTGGTTAATGACGCGGTTAACCAATTCAGTAAAACATGAATATGACTCTAAATTAGCGAAGATAAAATCAGATCTAGAGCGAAAGCAATTAGAAATTGAATCTATTCGTTCTGGAACTCTAGCAAACCTTTCTGAAAGGCAAAAAATACTTTACGCTCGTCAACTTCAAGCGATTGAAGGTATATGGGATAGTGTTTTAGCTTTAGCTCCTGCAAAAGGAATATCAGCTACTTTGTCAAATATACCTTATGATGAAGTCTCGACATTAGCGGAAAAAGATCAAAAAGTTCGAGAAATGTTTGAAATGATCAGTCCTGTTGAATTATCAGATTTACCGCAAAGGCAAGCATTGAAAGAGCGACCGTTTATATCTCCTCTTGTATGGGCATATTTTTCTGCATATGAGTCAATTGTAATGCATGCAGCTATTCGAATGCAGTTGTTGAAGAAAGGTATCAAGCTAGATAGTGTTATTGATCATGTTCATGTCACAAAATTAATTAAAACTGCGTTACCGCATCAAAGTGAATATATTGATAAATATGGCGCAGCAGGCTTTCATTATCTATTAGAAGAGCTAGAACAAAGTTTACTTGTCTCTTTTAAATTGATGCTCGATGGTACGGAAGCTGACAGTGAAACTCTAAAAAAAGCAGCTCAAATCACTAGACAAGCTGAAGAGCTTTCGAATGCAAGTGAAATCAAAGCCTAACAAACTGTTCAAGAGGGATTCGCAACGCGTGGCGTTTTCACTATGCGTTGATTTATGTGTTTAAGGTGGTATGCGGCGGCTTCGGTATTGCGTTGCTCACCCCTTAACAGGGCGTTAGTTGTAATGGAGAAGACGTGACAATTGAGCAACTAGATAAAGTAGACATCATTGCGCATGACGAAGAAAAAGTAACTTTAGTTATATCCGATCATTTAGGGTGGGATGACCAAAATGAAAAGCTCCTGTTGCTCCAAGAAAAGCTAAACCTTTACTTGTCATTTATTGAGTCTGGTGAAGTGTTTGATCAATACCCGTTGGCAAAGAACAAGCTATTTGAAATTCAGGTCGTTTCAAAATACCAACCTAACAATGAAGCTAAAGAATTCATTTTATTGGCATCAAAATTAGTACGTGAAGCGGGCTTTAGTCTTACGCACGACGTGAGGGATTACAACTAACAATCTGTTTAAGAGTGATTCGCAACGCGTGGCATTTTTACCATGCGTTGTCTTTAGTGTTTAAGGTAGTATGCGGCGGCTTCGGTATTGAGTTGCTCACACCTTAACAGGGCGTTATATAGCTAGGTAAGAAATGGAGTATAAATGCTTGGTTTAGTTCGATTTGTATCGGTTGCGAATGTAATAGCAGCCGTAATAGTTGTTGGTCTAGAGATGTCTACAGGCTTCTTTGGACTTAAGTTT
>NZ_JAHGAD010000069.1:0-2009 GCF_030248375.1 Vibrio sp. B181a
CCTTAACTGCGCGTTATAGCGCACGATAAAATTGAATATGGATGGTCATGGATAATATCGAAAAAGAGCTCTATCAAGCAGCAATAGAACTAGTAAATATGCGATATCCTTCTGGTTGGGGTGGAGCTGCGGCTGTTAGAACAGAGTCAGGAAAAATATTAACAAGCATTGCTCCTGATACTAAAAACGATGCTCTTTCACTATGTATGGAGGTGGGAGCGTATTTAGAGGCTCACAAACTCAATGAGCGAGTGACCCACTCATTATGCCTGTGTCGTGAGAACGAGAACGATGAATTTCTAATCTTGTCACCATGCGGAGTTTGTCAAGAGCGCCTCGTCCATTGGGGTGGGGATGTCAAAGCGGCAATTACGACTCCAGAGAATGCATTGGTTTTCAAGACTATACGAGAATTAATGCCTCATCATTGGTCACTTGTAAACGGCAAAGCGCTATAACAAATTGCTTAAGAGTGATTCGTAACGCGTGGCATTTTTACTTTGCGGTGGTTTTAGTGTTTAAGGTGGTATGCGGTAGCTTTTGTATTGCGTTACTCACACCTTAGCAAGGCGTTAGTTTGCAAGAAGAAAAACGCAGCTATATCGCAAGATCTAGTTGTAAAAGCTCAAAGTTGAAATTGTCGTATCGGCGTTCAATTTCAGTGTTAACTAACATGGTGAAAATCCAAAATTGGCATCGTTTCAACGGTTGATTTGTTCTTTGGTGCGGTGACTTTGGGGTTAACTGAGTCGCAGTTTTTTGCTGAAACTCTGCTCGTTGAGTTTGTTGGTACAAAAGCCGATTTACTCGCTGAAATGGCGTTTTCTCTGGTGTGGTAATTTCATGTGGTTTCAGTTGCTTTGTTGAAAGTCCGCATTGTGAGATTTGTTTTCCAAAAGCGCTTTTTGGTGTTGTAAGTTCGTTTTCTGCGGCGTTGTTTTTTCAAAGTGGTTTCATTGACTAGCCGTTTTTAGACTACGCATGACTTAAATGCATCAAAGCACATAAAGTTTGTTGTTTGCAAAGTTTAAAATAACTTAAAATCAACGCTTTGGGTTTGCAAACTAACAAACTGCTCAAGAGGGATTCACAACGCGTGGCATTTTTACTATGCGTTGAATTTAGTGATTAAGGTGGTTTGCGGCGGCTTTTGTATTGCGTTGCTCACCCCTTAGCAGGGCGTTAGCTGCTTTAGGGATGGCTTCGGCACTCACGTTTTAAAGTATCATTCAACTAACCTAAAGGGTTGTAAAAAGGACTAATAGATTTGGACAATAACGATGAACGCGGTTGGAAGGCGCTGGTAGCATTAGTAAAGCCAGAGACTTTTTTAGGTGGGCTAGTTTTTATTTGGACGATGCTTTCTTTAGTTGGATTTATTTTTCTTTTTTGGCCTGATAATTGGTATAAATTTGAGTGGTCTGAGCAGATTGTTAATATCAACTGGGTGCTGTATGTTTCATCCGGGTTAGTCTGCTTTGCATGGTTGCATAAAACTGATCGCTCCGCAGATGATAAATTATCTCTTAAAGATATATTCTCTTATCTATTTGTTTTTTTAGCTGTACATGGAGTTCTTTTCGCAGGGGTGCTAACCCTTTTTGTGCATGTTACACATGCTTATAATAGTAAGGAAGCAGCACTGTATTTGGCAGTAAAAGGTAAAAATAGTCGATTTATATCAGGAGCTAAACCCGCGTGTAAAGGTGGCTTATTTCTAGAAAGATTTGATCATATTTGTTATGGAGATAAAGAGATTTGGGCTGCAGCTGAAAAAGATATGAGCGTGATAGTTAAAGGGCGGTTTTCAAATGTGGGTATGGAAATCGACAAGATGTACCTCGTGACTAACAAAAATTATCTACCTCGAGGTAAAATCGTTTTAGTACCCAGTGAACATACTAATGTCATGAAGTTTGAAGAGCTACCTTAACTTTGCCCATGGAAGCTGTGCAATTGGCAAATACAGCTAACAAACTGTTCAAGAGTGATTCGCAACGCGTGGTATT